>JAKSVL010000034.1 GCA_024407995.1 Bacilli bacterium
CGAAAGGAATAATCAAATAACTGCTAATTCCTTTAGCACGACATTTAACCGTAATGAGAATCATTAACCAAACACCAGCAATTGTGCCTATGCAAGAGAATATATAGTACGAGAAGGTTTTTAATGTTTCGACAACATCCTTTCCAACAGAAAGCAAGGCAAATAGCTCAATAACCGCACTGATGATAATTGCGGCAATAGAAGTTAATGTCATGTAACTAGCCTTTTCATAACTATAATCAAGTACACGAATTATGACTGTATACATGAACAATGTATATAAAACTATTTCCGCACTAAAAGTGAATGGACCAATAGCAACTGGGTGAGTAAGAGGTGTATATAAATTAGCATTAACTGCACAGCCAATAGCGACGCCTAAAAGAGTTGGAACATCAATCCATCTTCTACAAAGTGTAGTAAGGCCATAAGCCACGAACATAAAGATGACTAATAATGCAAAACCCATAGGATAGTTAGTATACACGTTATTCCATTAAATGAAATAACTTTTTAATTTTCATTTTCTAGAGTGGAAGGAATTTCCTCGTTTTTTGGCTCATCAAAGAAACCTTTTCGATAGGCGAATTCATTGAAGACATAGTAGACCACCATGACGATAAGAGCACCCATACATACATCGGTTAAATAATGAGCACCTGCTAGCATTCTTGAAAACATCATCATCGCTGTATAAAGAACACCACCATAGAACAAGTATGTTTCTTTGCCTTTGAGTTTTGGGAAGAAATAACTGGCATATGGTAGGAACATAGCGAGTAACATGCTTGTACCGGAATGGCCACTTGGGAATGATCTAAATTCTTCTTTATCTAAAGTCACACCATTAACGACATGACCAATATGATCTTTATATTCTGTAAATGGTTGCCACCAATTATAGAAAGCTGTGTCTTCAAGTCTCACTGCATAGCGATAGCGAGGACGATGGACAATTAATTTAAAGAGATAACCTGTTGTGCCTAAACAAATAACGTAAACACACGCTAAAACAACAAGAATTGGCCAAAGTTGCTTTGCATCGCCTTTACGGCAAACAAAGTAACCCCAAACGGCAACTCCAGCAAAAATAACGGCACACACACCATAGCTAAGTGGCTCTAGTCCTGAAATATTGATACCTTCTGGTGACGGAAATTCTTTTCCGCAGAAGTAAATAGATAAAAGATATGCACATGTGGCAGCGATATAGGATAGTACCTTCATCACGATATGAAGATCTTTTCTTTTCATTGTGGCGGCATACGCTCCACCAGCGGCAAAAGCTAATCCGGCATAGGCGGGATAGCCTCCAAACGATGCCAAGAATAAACTAAAGCCATTCTTTTCACTAAATATTGCCTGATTGATTTGTAAATCGCAAAAAGATCCGATTAATAAACCGATTAATAAGGCACCAATAACGATTAATAAATGTATTCTTTTTTTCATATTTTTTCTTAATTAGCGATGTCGCTTTTTAATTTTATCACTTATCTTTATGCATATCATTTGTATTTTTACATTTAATATGCCAAAATTCATCTTGTATGATGATTTACAAAAACAATTTATGCGAATTACTAGATAACTCTCTAGTCTATGTCTCTGATGACAAAGAGGTGGATTTATATCCTTATTTTAAAAAAGCCATCGAAGACAATAAAGATGCCTTTTCTTCATTTATTAAGAATCTAGACGAAGTTAAGGCTATTTTAAAAGAAGATTTAAATTTCTTTTATGACAGCGATCCTGCAGCGACCAATCTAGATGAAATAAAATTAGCCTATCCGGGTTACAAGGCTATTTCTATCTATCGCATATCGCACGCCTTATATTCATTAGGATATAAAGTACAAGCAAGATTTATATCCGAAGTGGCACATTCAAGCACTGGCATTGATATCCATCCTGCCGCGCAAATATCTTATCCGTTTTTCATTGACCATGGCACTGGTATTGTCATCGGTGAAACAACAAAAATTGGTAAAAGAGCAAAAATTTATCAATGTGTTACCTTGGGCGCGGTATCGTTAAGCAACGCTAAAGAATTAAGGGGAGTTATCAGACATCCTCAAATCGGTGATGATGTGACCCTTTACGCTGGTGCCTCATTATTGGGCGCTATCAAAATCGGTAATAACGTCACAATTGGTTCTAACGTCTTTTTACTAAAAGATGTTCCAAACAATATGCGTGTCACCATCGGTGAACCGGAATTAATTTATAATAATAAATAATCATACATACAAAATATAGGTTAACTTAATATATGTTTTTTTCATATACCATAGAAAGAAAGAAAATTTTAATAAATGAAAAATCGTAACAAAATTATTGTTAGAACAAGCATTATCGGGATTTTTGGCAACATTGGATTAGTTATTATTAAATTCATTGTTGGCTTAATCGCCTCTTCAGTTTCTATCATCATGGATGCTGTTAACAATTTAAGCGATGCCTTATCAAGTGTTATCACTATTGTTGGCACAAAATTATCACAAAAGAAACCTGATGCCGAACACCCATATGGTCATGGACGTATCGAATATGTCACTAGTTTAGCTATCGGAATTATCATTTTAGTAGCAGGTGGATTAGCGATATATGAATCAATAATGAGCATTATTAACAATCAACAGCCTAAGTTTGAAATATATTCAATGATCCTTATCGCTGTTGCGGTCTTGGTTAAGATTGCTTTAGGTTTATATTTCCGTCATGTAGGCAAAAAAGTTAACAGTGAAGCACTCAAAGGAAGCGGCGTTGATGCCTTATTTGATGCCTTACTTTCATTTGGCACATTAGTGTCAATTGTTGTTTGGCTTATCACTGATGGTGCTGTTGTTATTGAAGGTTATATCGGTGCGGTCATTGGTTTATTCATGATTAGATCTGGAGTCATCGTTTTGAAGAACTCTTTATCAAGTATTATTGGTGAAAGAACAAGTAAAGAAACATCTGAGGCTATTAAACATTTAGTATGCCAAAACAAAGATGTATTAGGAGCATATGATCTCATCGTTAATAACTATGGTCCAGATCGCGGTATCGGTTCAATCCACATCGAAGTAGATGATAAATTAACCGCGAAGGATATTCACCCTTTAACGAGAAACATTGCTAATGAGATTTATCAAAAGTTCGGCATTATTATGACCATTGGTATCTATGCCTCTAATTCTAGTGATTCTAATATCGCAAAAATTAGAGACGCTATTAGAAAAGAAATATCTAATCACCCTACCATTAAGCAAATGCATGGCTTCTACTGCAACAAAAAAGCTAAATCAATATCGTTCGATGTTATCGCTGATTTTGCGGATAAAAGCGCATCAGAAACCATAGCTGAAATAAAAAGGAACCTTAGAAAACAGTTCCCTGAATATAGTTTCTTTGTTGTCGAAGACAAAGATTTCTCAGATTAGTTAAGAACAAGGTTCAATTCTTCCAAAGAGATTGGACCTTTTCTTATTAATTTAATTTCATCACCAGTTAAATCAATAATTGTTGATGGTTGACCTTGGCAAGTTTGGCCAGGCACCACCACTTTGATTTCATCTTGGAAAATATTTTTAACTTCTATGCCATTTAATGCTGGCTTTTCATCTCGACGATTAGCAGAAGGAACAAGAAGCGGCTTTTTGACATATTTTAATAGATCTAGAGCTTCTTTATTGGCGGGTATGCGCAAGCCCAATACGCCTGTATTGTGTGTCACATAGCCAGGCACATTGTCCTTACATTTAACTAAAATAGTTAAAGAACCAGGCATATATTTTTTAATAACTGGAAGATATTTGCTATTGATATCAGCATATTTAAAGATGTCTTCAACGTCTGAAAGCATCATGGTATAAGGCTTATCTTCTCTTCTTCTTTTAACTTGGTTTAATAAGTTATAAGCTTCTTCGTCATCATAAAAAACGCCTAATCCAAAAACAGTTTCTGTTGGAAAAGCAATGACTTGATGATTATTTAATGCTTCTAAAGCATCTTGATATATTTGTTTCATTATTTATCTTCGAAAATAGGTTTATCAATGAGACCAGAATTATCACCAATGGCAATAAAGACGTATAAATACTTTTCTTTCACACGTTTTGTTTTAGCGCGGAAAGTTTCTGGACTTATTTTGAGATAACCAAAAGTGGCTTTATTATCATAAACTTTGCCATCAAAATTAATTTTTAAAACAGTATCACTGATTCTAAATACTTCAATGATTGATTTGCCTTCAAGGCCGTTAACAAATGTGAAGCCTTGAATATCGAGGACTTCATTCCACACTAAATCATATTCATATTCATCTGAATTGGCTTCAGGATTGAGCGGCAAATTAAAAACAAAAGTAGTATCAACAACATTGTTGCGACTAGCTTGGAAACATTTACCTGCAGAATATTCGTAGGTATTGCTTGTCTCTAAATAAAATTCACTGATTTCAGTTGAAGTGCAACCAGTGAGAGCAAGCATGAACACACTTGATAAGACAGTAATTTTGTAGCGGTTTTTCATAATCATTTTATTATAGTAATATTTCACAAATTTTGAAACCATTTTATATTTATAAAAAATATGTTTTCTCATTCTTGCCTTTTATGTGGTATATTCTTTAATGTTTACTAAAGAGAGGAACTATTATCAATGAAACATTTAATAGTTTTTAATCCTGGCTCAGGGAAAAACAACGAACAAGTTGAATCGTTTAAACAGTTTATTAACGAAAGATTCGCTGGTTTGGACTATGAAATTTATGAAACAACTGGCCCAAGAAGCGTTATCCCATTCTTAAAAGAATATTTAAAGAACAATAAAGAAACAGTGAGAGTATATGCTTGTGGTGGTGACGGCACAGTCCACGAAGTCGCAAACGGCTTAGTAGGCTTTAATAATGCTGAACTCGCTATTTTACCGATTGGTACAGGCAATGACTTTCTTAAATATTATGGCGTTAATGGTGAAAACATCGATCAATATCGTGATTTCGCACCTTTAATCAACGGCGAAGCTCAGCCAATCGACTTAACCAAAATTTCTGGCGAAGGTTTGAATGAACCTTGGTATTCAATTAACGTTATTAACTTTGGCTTTGATGCTATCGTTGATGCAATGGGTAACTATTATAAAGAACATGGCTTACCAGAAGGCACTAAAGAAGGCACAAATCCATATGACTATGCTTTAAAACATGATGCAATGAAACATGGCCGTTTCAATGACATTGAAGTTTACGCTGATGGTGAAAAGCTCAATGAAAAACAATTATTATTAGCCACATTAGCTCAAGGTAGTTATGTTGGCGGCCAATTCAAATGTGCTCCTAAGAGCAAAAACGACGATGGCTTAATTGATGTTTGCGTTTTAAAAACTATGACTTACCTTGGTTTAGGTATGATTATTGGTACCTATACAAAGGGTAAACACTTAGACAAACCAAGAAAGAAAATTGTCTATCGTCAAGCCAAAGAAATTAAGATGGTTGCACCAAAAGACTTTGATGTCTGTGTTGATGGCGAAATGATTAAAGGTAACAACTTCGTTGTTGAAGTATGTCCAAAAGCAATCAAATTAGTCGCCCCAAGAACTAAATAATCCATGGCTGTTTTACTTTTTCTTCTTTTGTTAGCGCTAGCACTATCGCTCACCAGTGCATTCACATTTTGGCCAGTTAATGAGTGGGTTGATTTTTATCGTCCCCTTGTCATGTTTGTTATTGGCATTATTGCTGGCGTTGCCTTTGTGTGGATTTTCTACGACATCAACGGAAGACTTCTTTCATCGTATAAGAAGAAATATAACAAGCCATCCAATTGGGCGAGATTTTTGCTCAATAACGGCATCGAATATATTGTCATTCACGCAAGAATCAAATTAAAAAAGATTGGTTTAGAAAAGATTCCTAACGAACCATTCTTACTCGTAGGCAATCATAAATCAAAATTTGATCCAATGATTGTGACTTCTGTCTTAAAAAGAAGAGATTTGGCATTTATTACCAAAGACGACAATATGAAAATCCCATTAGCAAATCGTTTAATGTGGAGATGCTGCTATATGCCTGTAGATAGAGAAGATAAATTACAATCTCTTGAACAATTCAAGAAAGCTGCAGAATTAATTGATTCTGGCGCTTCTTCTGTTGGCGTTTATCCAGAAGGTGCTAGACAAAAAGAGGATGTCGTATTAAGTGATTTTCACAATGGTTCGTTCGCTATTGCTACAAAGACAGGTTGTCCAATTGTTGTTATAACAATGAAAAATACGAGCAACATTCATAAGAATTACCCATTAAAGAGAACAAAAGTCACCATGAAATGTGTCCAAGTCTTATACAAAGAAGATTATGGAAATATGAACTCTCAGGAATTATCTGATTATGTTCACGGAATCATGCTACAAGACTTACAAGAAAATTAATTAAAAATAGAGAGCAGACAAATTGCTTTCTATTTTTATTAGTGATAGATTATTTCCTATGGAAAAAGAAAAAATTATTAGTTTATATCTAGGAAAAACCGCGAAGATTGAAAGACAAATTCTCGGCGGCATGATGAATGGTTCTTTTTTAGTGGATTATCAAAACAAAAAATATATTTTGTATATGCCCACCGCTCAGGCTAACGAGATGGTCAATCGTAAAGAAGAAAAGAGACATCTTGATATTGTCTATCCTTTAGGGGTAACTAGTAAGAATATTTATTTCGATATCCCTTCCGGCATCAAGATTAACGAATTTATTGAAGGTGAATCACTAAATAACCTTGATACATTTGATGCAAATAAGGTCGCTAATATCTTAAAAGTGCTCCATGGTTCTAAAGTCAGAAGCAATCTCGATTACTTACCATTTGAGAAATTACAAGGCTATGAAAAAGAAGCTTTAGAATTTTCATCTCTTGATGATGATTTCCGTAGTTACAAAAACCTCTTGTTAGAAAATAAAGATTATTTGCTAAGCGATCCACTTGTTTTATCACATAACGATTATCAAAAGAGTAACATCGTTTTTAATCCTAAAGACAATCAATACTACATGATTGATTTTGAATTTATGGCTAACAATAGCCCTATCTATGACATCGCTTGCTTTGCAAATGGCGATGTTAAAGATGGCTTAGCACTCTTAAATGCTTACTTTGATAATCCAACCGTCGATGAAACAAAGAAATTCTATTTGTGGAGAATATTTATTTCGATGCAATGGTATTTAGTTGCTATTATTAAGCACTATCGTAAAGAAGGCGAAGCACACCACATCGATTTCTTAAGTGTGGCTAATCATTTTATGAATGTGGCTAAAGATGCCAAAGCGAGATTAGACGCTCTTAAATAGTTTCCACAAAAATATTTCAAAATGTTGATGATGAATCATCATCATTTTTTTATAATAAGATTATGGCAAAGAAAAAAACTACAGTTAAGAAAGCTGTCAAAGCTGGTAAGAAATTAGCAAAAACTAATCCTGCTGCTTTTGTTGTAGCGGTTGTTCTTGTTGCAGGTTTAGCTGTCGGTGGTTATTTTGCTTACAAATACTTTATTGCTCAAGAAAACACTAATGAATCTAGTCAAAGCAGTCAAAGCAGTAGCATCAGTAAACTGATTATTAATTCAGAAGCTATAGATATCAATTTCTTAGAATTAGGAAATAAATATACTGGTGATTGCACATTTATCAAAGCAGGAGATAAAGATATCTTAATCGATGCAGGTAGTCGTCAAAATAGCGCTACCACTATCGCGAGTTTTGTCGATCAATATTGTACAGATGGTATTTTAGAATATGTTATCGCAACACATGCTCATCAAGACCATATCGCCGGTTTTGTTGGTTCTAACAACGACCAAGGAATTTTTGACCATTACAAAATTGATACATTAATTGATTTCTCATTAACCAATGCTGATAGCATAATCTATAACAAATACGTTTCAAAAAGAGATGAAAAGATAGGCTCCGGAGATATTGCCCACCACTATACCGCAAACGATTGTATTCAAATTAAAAATGGCGCAAAAAATGTCTTTGAATTAAACAATGGAACACAGATGAAAATTCTTGATCAAAAGTTCTATCGTGAGACATCAGGAGATGAAAATAACTACTCCGTGTGTGCGTTATTCACTCAAGGAAACAATAATTATCTCTTTACTGGAGACTTAGAAAAAGAGGGTGAAAAGTCACTCGTTGAGTTAAATTCATTACCAGA
>JAKSVL010000035.1 GCA_024407995.1 Bacilli bacterium
CAACTTATGGTACAGCAGCTGAATATGCTGATTACGAAGCTCAACAATTCTTAGCAAACGTTGTTTGTGATAATGGTGTTACAGCACCATCAGTAGAAGCATGGAACAGCTTCGCTACAAAATTCGCTGCATTACCAGCAGAAGTTAAAGCAATGTTTGTTGAAGCAGATGCAAACCAAAGTGGTACTAACCTTGAAAAGGTTGCAGCAAGATATGATTATATCGTTGCTAAATACGGAACAACTTCTTATGCTAACTTCATGGAAAGAACAGTCTCAGCAGCTCCAGTATTAAAATCTAATATTAACAACACAACAAATGTTACAGCTGTTGTTGCTACTGCCTCTATCATCGCTGTTACAGCAATTGCAGGACTTGCAATTTCAAAAAAGAAAAAAGAAAACTAATTTCTAAAAATTCTTAAAAATAAATGGTGAGATTTCGGTCTCACCTTTTATAATATTAATATTATTAATAAATAAGGATTTTAAGGCTATGATTACTTATAAACATTTATTTACAAACCCAATTGGTAAATTTGCCCCAGATGGTGGATTTACAAGCATTTTTAGAACAATTGGTTTTATTGGAGATTCGCTTTCTTCAGGAGAACATGAATCTTTAACAAATGGTGAAAGAGGATACCATGATTACTATGAATATTCATGGGGACAATATATTGGACGTAAGTGTGGACTAACTGCGTATAACTTCTCTAGAGGTGGATTAACATGTATGTCATTCCTTAATGATTATGTTCCTAATGTTAACGATCCATTTGTAGAAGAAAAGAAATGCCAAGCATATGTTATTGCGTTAGGTGTTAATGATATGTCACACATTGATGGATATAAAGATGGGTTTGGTTCTATGAAAGATGTTGATCTTAATGATGAATCAAGCAATAAAGAATCATATGTTGGTTATTATGTAAGAATTATCCAAAAATTACGTAAATTAGAACCAAAATGCCGCATTTTTGTTATGGTGCCTCCAAAAGAACACCCAGAAACAAAAGAAAAAAAAGAAAAGAGAGTAATGATTCAAAAATTCTTAAATGAATTGCCTAAATATTTTGAGTTCTTATATGTCTTGGATTTAAGAAAATATGCACCTACATATTCAAGAAAGTTTGGTAAGAAATATTTCCTTGGTGGTCATATGTCTGCAGCGGGTTATAAATTCACTGGCGATATGGTTGCAACATACATTGACTACTATATTAGAAAATTCCCACAAGACTTCGCCCAAGTTGGCTTTATTGGTAGGGGAATTCATAATGAAAATGCGAAGTGGTAATCCACTTCCTTTTCATTTTAAAATGAAAAATATTTTGTGTAGTGATTAGAATAAAATTGTTTTATAATTTTATTAATTAATTTGGAGGATCTTTATGGCCACTATTAGTTTTAGAAAAGTAAATAAAGTATACGATAATAAATTTCATGCTGTTCATGACTTTGATTTAGAAGTCCAAGATAAAGAATTTATTGTTTTTGTTGGACCTTCTGGATGTGGTAAATCTACTACACTTAGAATGATCGCAGGATTTGAAGATATTTCATCTGGTGAAATCTATATCGATAATACAAAAATTAACACATTAGCACCTAAGGATAGAGATATCGCGATGGTTTTCCAAAACTACGCTTTATATCCTCACATGACTGTTTTTGATAACATGGCGTTCGCTTTAAAACTCCGTAAAGTTTATATGCCAGTTACTCTTGTTGATGAAGAAAATCCTGAATATCAAAAAGAGATGGAAGATTGTGAAGCTAAGTTTGAAAACTTAATTAGCGAAACAAAAGAAAAAATGAAAGCTGATAAAGCTCCTAAAGAAGAAATCAAAGCTACTATCTTTAGACTTAAAGCTAACATGATTACTGAACTTGAAAATATTGAAGCTAAATATGAAACTCAAGTCATGACTTTTGATTCAAAGAAAACTCAAGAATTAGAAAAAGAAATTGCTAATCTTAGAAAAGAATCTCCAGTAGATGAAGCAAAGATTACAGAATTAAAAGCAGAGTTAGAAAAAGAATATAACACTCTTGAAACACCTGCTTATGCATACCGCCATTATACAAATAGAGAAATCACTGCTAAGGTTAATGAAACCGCAATGATTTTAGGTCTTGAACCATATTTAAAACGTAAACCAGCTGCTCTTTCAGGTGGTCAACGTCAACGTGTCGCATTAGGTAGAGCAATTGTTAGAAAACCAAAAGTATTCTTAATGGATGAACCTTTATCTAACCTTGATGCTAAGTTACGTGTTCAAACTCGTACAGAAATTCTTAAGATTCATAATAGAGTCGGCGCTACAACAATTTATGTTACACACGACCAAACAGAAGCCATGACAATGGCATCTCGTATCGTCATTATGTGTGATGGTGTTGTCCAACAAATTGGTACACCTAAAGAAGTCTATGAACAACCTGCTAATATGTTTGTCGCGGGATTTATTGGATCTCCTGCAATGAACTTCCTTAGAGGTGTATTTGATGGCAAAAACCTCGTATTAGATGGTACCGATGTTAAGATTCCTTTAGGAAAGAAAGATATCGAATTACTCAAGGATTATGTTAACGGATGTATTGTTATGGGTATTAGACCAGAACACGTATATGCTGCTAATGATAAATCAGTTGAAAATAAATCTGCTGAATTTAATGTTAAGTGTGAAATCTCTGAATTATTAGGTTCTGAAATCATCGTGTATGGTGAAATCGGAACACAAAAATTATTAATGAAGATTTCTTCTAAGAACACAGTTGAAAGAGATCAAGATTTCAGATGTGTCTTTGATGAAGATTCAGTACACTTCTTCGACGCTGATACAAAAGAGGCTATTAGATAATGGGATTCTTTCTATTCGAAAATTATTCCGCTACTAAAGAGAAATCAAGAAAGTATCCTTCATTAATTATTAAAAAACCAATTAATAGAGTGTTTGAGGATTTAACAAAGTTTGTTAAAGATCAAGGTTTTAACTCTATTAAAACAAATGAAGAGTTCTATGATATCTATGGTGAAAGATATGGATATGAAATCTCTATCCAATTAGCGGTAGATGGATTTAATACATTATTAAATATGTCTATTTACGGTGAAAAGAAGCGCGGTAGAACACGTAAGACCTTTAAAAGATATTACAGCTTAATAAAACAATTATTTGAATTATAGAATACAAAAAAAGATCCTGAACGAATCAGGATCTTTTGTTTTGCTTTAGAAATTACTTTCTATTCTTGATAGCAGCTTGTGCAGCAGCTAAACGAGCAACTGGAACACGGAATGGTGAGCAGCTGACGTAGTCAAGACCAGCCTTGTGGTAGAATTCGATAGAATTTGGTTCACCACCTGTTTCACCACAGACACCAACGTGGAGGTCTGGACGAGTAGCACGGCCTTGTGCAACAGCCATCTTAACGAGCTTACCAACACCTCTTTGATCAAGAGTCTTGAATGGATCTTCTTCTAAGATCTTTGTAGAGTAGTAATCTGGTAAGAACTTTGTAGCGTCATCACGAGAGAAGCCAAATGTCATTTGTGTTAAGTCGTTTGTACCGAATGAGAAGAATTCTGCTTCTTCAGCGATTTCATCTGAGAGTAATGCAGCACGTGGAATTTCAATCATTGTACCAACATGGTATGTCATATTGATTCCTGCTTCTGCGATTAATTCATCAGCAACTCTTCTGATAATATCCTTAACGAACTTAAGTTCTCTAACTTCGAGTACGAGTGGTACCATGATTTCTGGTTCAACCTTAATACCCTTCTTAGAAACATTGATAGCAGCCTTGATGATAGCTCTTGTTTGCATTTCACAGATTTCTGGGTAAGAAACTGCTAAACGGCAACCACGGTGACCCATCATTGGGTTGAATTCGTGGAGTTCTTCGATACGGTCCTTAATTTGTTGGACTGTACGACCTGTAGCAACAGCTAATTCTGCAATCTTATCTTCTTCTTGTGGTAAGAATTCGTGTAGAGGTGGATCGAGTAAACGAACGTTAACATTCATTTCGCCCATGATTTCATAGAGTTCTTCGAAGTCTTTTTGTTGCATTGGTTCGATTTCTGCTAATGCTGCAACTCTTTCTTCAACAGTATCAGCAAGAATCATCTTTCTCATAGAGAAGATTCTGTCCTTATCGAAGAACATGTGTTCTGTACGGCATAAGCCAATACCTTGAGCACCAAAGATCTTAGCTTGTCTTGCATCACGTGGAGTATCAGCGTTTGTTCTGACCTTTAATGTACGAGCTGCATCAACCCAAGCCATTAATCTACCGAAGTCACCAGATGATAAATCTGGGTTAACTTTCTTAATATCACCAACATAGATGTTACCTGTTGAACCATCAACAGAGAAGACATCTTCTGGTCCATAAACTTTACCATTGAGTGTAAGTGTTCTTGCATCTTCATCAACAACGATAGCAGAGCAGCCTGTAACACAGCACTTACCCATACCACGAGCAACGACAGCAGCGTGTGATGTCATACCACCACGCATTGTCATAATACCTTGTGAAGCGACCATACCGACGATATCTTCTGGAGAAGTTTCAGCACGGACTAAGATAACCTTTTCACCGTTAGCGTTTCTTTCTTCTGCTTCTTTAGCAGAGAAAGCTAATTTACCTGTACCAGCACCTGGACCTGCAGGAAGACCTTTAGTAACTGGAGTGCACTTTGCTAAATCATCTTTATCAAAGTTAGGGAGTAAGAGTTTATCGAATGAAACTGGATCAATTCTTAAGACAGCTTCGTCTGTAGAAATTAAACCTTCATCAACCATGTCGCAAGCCATCTTTAATGCTGCAGCTGGTGTTCTCTTACCGTTACGTGTTTGAAGGAAGTATAATTTACCTTCTTCAACTGTGAATTCCATATCTTGCATATCGCGATAGTGGAGTTCCATTTTCTTAATTGTTGTGATGAATTGTTCGTATACTTCTGGCATACGTGCTTTTAATTCATCGATGTGAAGTGGTGTACGGATACCTGCAACAACGTCTTCACCTTGTGCGTTTGGAAGATATTCTGCAGATAATTTGTTTTCACCTGTAGCTGGGTCACGTGAGAATGCAACACCAGTACCTGATGTTTCACCCTTGTTACCGAATGCCATTGATTGTACGTTAACAGCTGTACCCCATGAATATGGAATAGAGTATTGCATTCTGTAAACGTTAGCACGTGGGTTATCCCATGAACGGAAAACAGCAGTAACAGCTTCAATTAATTGAACTCTTGGATCTGATGGGAATTCTTCACCAAATGTTGCTTTATAGTAATCTTTGTACTTTGCAACTAATGTCTTTAATTCATCAGCTGTAACTTCTGTATCGAGTTTGTAACCTTTTTCTTCCTTGAGTTCTTCAAGCATCTTATCCATTGCTGTACGTGGATGACCTTTAGCGATGTTTGTGAACATAAGGATGAAACGACGATAGCTATCGTAAGCGAATCTGACGTTTCCTGTTTCGTTAATGATTGCGTTAACTGTTGTGTCATTTAAACCAAGGTTAAGGATTGTATCCATCATACCTGGCATAGAGACTCTAGCGCCTGAACGAACACTAACGAGTAATGGTTTTGAAGAACCACCAAATGTCTTACCTGTTTGTTTTTCAACAAGTTCAATACCTTTGTAGATTTCTTCTACGAGGTAGTCAGGTAATTTCTTGCCACTTTCATAATAAAGTGTGCAAGCTTCTGTGGTGACAGTAAAGCCTTCTGGAATTGGGACACCGATATGTCTCATTTCAGCTAAACCAGCACCTTTTCCTCCTAATAATTCTTTGCCTAAGCCGTAAGAATTTTCGAAGTTATAGACGTATTGTTTTGCCATAATTTCCTCCTATTGGCAGTGTTTTTATAACTTTTCCTGCTTTTATAACAAGAAAAATATATCAATATCTATGATATTAGACAAGAATAAGTTATTTATTTTTTACTTTATCATTACATTAATCACAAATAGTGTTTTTGTATTTTACAAAAGTATGATAAGATACTAAATTGGCGGAGGATGATAAAAAGTCATCCCTTTTTTATTAAAAAATTATCTTAGGATGACTTTTGTGATAGAAAAATTAATTAGAAAGAAGTTACATCTTCGTAACCCATGTTAGTTGATGCTGGTATGAAGAATGCTGTTTTAAGTTTCAATGAATATGATACATATTCTTTTGCAGAAGCATATTTGTCTTTTTCATTTACTTTGTAATGGTAATCGCTTAGTTCAGCAGTTGAAGTGTAAGAAATCTCGTTTTCTTTGAAAGAAAGTTGAATTTTTGTTTTACTTGTTCCACCAACAAATTCACCAGGGATTGGGAAATCGCTCTTTTTACCCGCTACTTCTCCAAAAATAGTATATGTTCCTTTGTTTTCATAGAAAGAGAAATCACCATCATCTTTTGAAGCGTTACTAAAGGAGTGAAGATTACAACCCATTGAAATAACTAAACCCAACACAGAAACAATTGATACTGCTTTTTTTGTTGTATCACTCATACATTGTTCTATTGAATATTCTTTCTTTTGAAGAGAACGCTTTGTGTAAAAATCAAGAATTTCTACTCCACCAGGTTGGTCCATATAATGTCTTTTGAGCTTTTTTGTTTCTTCAACCGTGGTTGTTGGATCTTTTTCGATTGTGACACGCTTTTCAATTTCAGTCGCACTGTTAAAAACTTTCGAATACATAAATTTTGAATTTATTTCTTCTTTGCTTTGCATTTTATTTTTAGTGAATTTTGCGTTATCTGCGTAATTATATTCGATATATGAATAGCTTTTAATTGTGAAATCTTCTAGATTATCTTTTTCTAAACCACCATTTTTTAAAATACCATCATGAAGTTTTGGAAGTTCTTCATCGCTGAATTTAATAAAACTATTTTCAAAAGCTTCGGCCGATACTTCTTTTCCTTTAGCCTTCATAGCTGGTTTTGAGGCAGTCGAACAGCTAGAAAGTGCTGACACACCAACTAAAGTAATTGCTAATAATGCATTCTTTTTCATATTTTTCTCCCTTTAATATCTATTCTTTTTAAATAAGTACATCACAACATCCTTGGAAGGAACCTCAATTACTTTTTTAGAAGTCATGTTTTTGTAATAAAGTCCTTTGAAGAAATAGATGAATAA
>JAKSVL010000036.1 GCA_024407995.1 Bacilli bacterium
TCAATGTGTAAGCATAAAACTTCACATATTGATGAAATCATTAAAGAAATTAATGAATGCTCTGCTTTAGGTGCAAGCTTAATGCGTGTCTCCATTTTAGACGAAGAAGACGCAATGGCGATTAAAGAAATTAAAAAGGGAATCAATATACCACTCGTTGCAGATATTCATTTCGATCCAAATCTTGCTATATTGGCAATTAAAAACGGCGCCAACAAAATCCGTCTAAATCCAGGAAATATTAGCGATGAAAATAAAATTAAAGAGATTGTTGAACTTGCCAAAAAGAAAAAAGTCACCATTAGAGTGGGTGCCAATTCTGGTTCTGTTAGTAAACAACTAGCTGATTTTGATATACCATTAGCACACAAACTGATTTTATCAGTTAAAGAACAAGTGGCACTCTTGGAAAAATACGATTTCACCGATATCGTGATTTCGTTAAAAGCCAGTAATATTAAAGAAACAATTAGAGCATACGAACTTGCAAGTGAAATGTTTCCATATCCACTTCATATTGGTATCACTGAAGCTGGACCATATGATTTATCTGTCATTAGATCAACAGCGGGTTTAGCTCCTCTTCTTTTAGAAGGAATCGGTGACACAATAAGAATTTCTATTACCGGTGACTCTCGTGATGAAGTTATTGCTGCAAAAAGATTGCTTCATGATTGTGGTTTATATGAAAATTATCCTACATTTATTTCATGCCCTACCTGTGGAAGGACCCAAGTTGATGTCAAACCATTAGGCGCCAAAATTTTTAAATATCTCGAAGATAACAATATCAAGTTGACTATTGCGGTTATGGGCTGTGTTGTAAATGGTCCAGGAGAAGGCAAAAATGCTGATATTGGTATTGCTGGTGGCAAAGGCCAATATGTCATATTCAAAAAAGGTGAGATTATTAAAAAAGTTTCTGAAGATGAAGCTTATGATGCTTTAATTCAAGAAATTGATAGTCTTCGTTAATAGGAATCTTTCCAATTTTTTTCAAAAGATTCGGCCCTTAACATTCTGATTTCATCAGAATAAGGGGCCTTTTCATTTACATATGGAGTCTCTAATATCTTTGGAATATTAATTAAATTTGGATGATTTACAAAACGGCATAAAACATCAAAGCCAATTTCACCATAACCGATATTTTCGTGTCTGTCTTTATGGGCACTGCGGATGTTTTTTGAATCATTAACATGAACAACAAGCAAACGATCAAGACCAATGATGCGATTAAATTCATCTAACAGGCCATCTACATCGCTAATATCATAACCAGCATCATGGACATGGCATGTATCTAAACAAACGCCTAGACGATCTTTAAAATGGCATTTATCAATGATATCGCGTATTTGCTCAAAACTAGTTCCGATTTCGGAGCCTTTACCCGCCATTGTCTCAATGGCGATTTTAACATTTGTTCCGTCATTTGCAAAAACTTTGTCTAATGTATTCGCTAAAACTTCAATTGCTTTTTCTGGTCCGGCGCCTAAATGATTACCTGGATGAAGCACCAAAATGCTGGCATGGAAAGCTTCTGTTCTTTGAAGTTCGTTGATTAAGACTTTTATTGACAAATCCAATAAATCCGGATTGTTAGGGTTTGCGGCATTGATAATATAAGGAGCATGAACCACAATTTTACTTTCATCAAATCCATTTTCTCTTAAAAGAGAACGTCCTTCACTAATTTTAAGTTCATTGAGTGGCTTGCGATATGAATTTTGCGGCGCACCAGTATAAAACATGAATGTTGAAGCTTTGTAGCTAATAGCTTCTTTAACGCTACCGAGATAATAATCTGGGCCATTCATTCCGACATGCGAACCGATTAACAAATTTGTACTCATACTATTCCTCAATCTTTATAGATTTAATGACAACTTTTTCTAATGGAGCATCATAATAATTTGTTTGAACTGATGCTATAGCATCAACAACTTCAATTCCCTTTGTAACAAAACCAAAGGCTGCATATTTTCCATCAAGTTGCGGGCAATCTTGATGCATGATGAAGAATTGACTGCCTGCAGAATCATAATCCATTGCGCGCGCCATAGAAATGACTCCTCTTTTATGTTTAAGAGGATTGCTGATACCATTGTCGGAGAATTCTCCTTTAATACAATAGCCAGGACCGCCAGTTCCATTACCTTTAGGACAGCCCCCTTGAATCATAAAACCGCGAATAATTCTGTGAAAGGTAAGGCCGTTATAAAAACCTTTCTTGGCCAGTTTTACAAAATTATCAGTGCTAATTGGAGCGTGCTCTCTATCAAGGTCAACTTCTATTGTTCCAAATTTATTGATTTCTATAATTGCTTTCATATTACATACCTCTTTATATCAAAGATATACATTTACTAGTTATTAACTAATTAAAAACTATATGACTTTTGGTAATTCTTCGTGATCAACCATCAATATTTCTAGCGAATCATCGATAGATAGAAGGATTTTTTTCATTTGAACCATGAATATTTTCTCGACTTCATGTGGAAAATCTAAGTAGTTGAATTTTTCGTTAACAACCGCTCTTCTCACGTAATGAGGCGCATCTCCGGAAATATAGATATCGCAGCCTTCATCTCTTGCGATAGTCCAGCTACGAGAACCGCCACCACCGATGATGCCAACTTTTCTAATAGTATCCGATCCTTCATTAACTAATAATCCATATTCCATATTAAATCTTGCTTTAGCAAAAGAGGCAAATTCATCAACGGCCATCGCTTCTTTTAATTGGCCAATACGCATCATGATATTGCTTTGAGGAGCATAAATATTTTCCAAATCTAAAGCTTCCGCTAACGCATCGTTCATACCATCTTTACCTGTGTCAAAATTGGTGTGAAAACTATAAACTGGAACACCTAATGCGTCAATTTCTTGGCAAAGAGCCTCTTTATTCTTATCCCATTTAAATACGCGGTATTTTGTTCCAAAGATAAATGGGTGATGTGTAATAATAATATCTGGTTTATTTTCCTTTATCAAAGGAAGCACTTGCCAATCAAAATCCAAGCATAAAACAATTCGTTTGATTTCTTTTGGCAATTTGCCGGTCATCAAACCGACAAAGTCGTGATTCATCTTAGCGTATTTTTTAGGAAACTTTTTTGCAAGTTTGTTTAGCAAAATTGAGGTTTTCATACTATTCTCTCTAATTTTTCCCTTTCTTGGTTTAACGAAACAATCCGTGTTTTTGGAAGTTCTGCTTTTGCAAGCAAAGAATTAATCTCGTTGATACGATTTTGGTATTTTTCTTTGAAAGTTGCACATTTTTCACGCCTTAAAATAGGTCCAAATTCTAAATCTTCATCGCCTATAATAGCTTTGTCAGCTTTCACAAATTTTATAATTTCATAAAAAATATCATCTTCTTTAACAATTTGCTCATCGGCAATCGCGAAACCCATTTGACATATTTCTTTTCTAACAAATGGAACTGCACTATGTGCATCAATGATGATTGTTTGCAATGAAACTAGTTTTTCTGGATGCGCTTTAAGAATGTTTACAATAGATGAACCACCCATGCCGGCAATAACTATTGTGCTGACATCGCGAGTAATATCTTTTATCCCATCGCTAAAAAGAGGTGTAACAACACTGTCAACATGATATCTGATAAGATTGCTTCTTAATCTTTCAAATGGTCCTTCTTTATTTTCCACTGCAAAACCTTTTTTAACAATTCCAGATTGCACAAGTGCAATCATCAATTTGCCGTGGTCGCTTCCAATATCAGCAACAACTGATTTTGGAACCATATCATGGATAATTTTTAACCGTTTGGAGAGTCTAATCATTAAAGCTTTTCCTTATAATCACCAAGTCTCTTTGAACGAGTTGGATGTCTGAGCTTTTTGATAGCCTTTGCTTCAATCTGACGAATTCTTTCACGAGTTACGCCAAATTCGCGGCCAACTTCTTCAAGTGTGCGTGGTCTGTTATCATCTAGCCCATAACGTAATCTAATGACTCTTTCTTCACGATCGCTTAAATCTTTCAAAATGCTGTAGAGTTCTTCTTTTAATAGTTGTCTTGTTGTAAAATCAACAGGAGATTCGCTTTCTTTATCTTCGATAAAATCTCCTAAGTGTGAATCATCTTCTTCACCAATTGGTGTTTCTAAGGAAACAGGTTCCAAAGCGATTCTTTGAATTTCGCGGATACGCTTTGCGGACAATTCCCCATTCATAGCATCACTAATTTCTTCAGCTGTTGGTTCACGACCAAAATCTTGAATGAGTTGTCTTTGAATACGTGTCATCTTATTGATTGTTTCAACCATGTGAACAGGAATACGAATTGTTCTAGCTTGGTCAGCAATCGCACGTGTAATAGCTTGGCGAATCCACCAAGTAGCATAAGTTGAAAACTTATATCCTTTTGTATAATCAAATTTATCAACAGCCTTCATCAAGCCTAAGTTACCTTCTTGAATTAAATCCAAGAATAGCATGCCGCGTCCGACATAGTGCTTAGCGATGTTGACGACCAAACGTAAGTTAGCGTTAATTAATGTTTGTTTAGCGTCATCATCACCTTCAAGAATTTGTTTAGCAAGGATTGGTTCATCTTCTGCTTTCAAAAGGTCATATTTACCAATTTCTTTAAGGTACATTTTGACAGAATCGTTGATTCTTACTTCACTGCCAAGATAATCGATATCAATATCTTCTTCGGTTTCTTCACCATCTTCTGCGAAGAAATCATCGTCTTCTGGCTCTTCATCAAGATTCATCTTGCTTTCATCAAAGTCTTCGAAATCATCATCACCATCATCTTCGTCATCTGAGATAACTTCAATACCTTTTTCTTTGAAATAGTTCATTAAATCGATAATTGTATCATCATCAAGTTCGAATTGACTTAGTGCATCATAAATATCACTTTGATCAAGAATGCCGGAATTTTTGGCTTTCTTAAGCAAACTGGCCTTAATGTCATCTAGAGAGAGGATTTCGCCATCATCATCAAAGATGTTTTTTACTTTCTTTTTCTTTTTGTTTAAATTGAGTTTTGGAGAACTTGCTGCTCCTTCGCTCACTTTTGGTCTGCCTCTTTTCTTTGGTGCAGTTTCAGCTGCTTCGACAGTTTCTTTCTTTTTTCTACCCATAAATCAATGCCCCTTTCATTGTTTATCAGTTAACTAAGTTACTGTTTCTTTTTCATCTTCCGGCGATTATGCTCGGATAAAATTCTCGCTTTAACCATCTCATCTTTCCCTTCGAGAGATTGATCGAGCGTATCTTTTTCAAAGATTTTTTCTTTTTCTTGTTCTATAACCGAGTGGAGATTCTCCAAAAGTGTTTGATTGCAAACGTTTGGATGATTTCTCTCAAGATACAATTCCGAAATCTTGTTAATTAATTGTTCTTTGTCTTCAAGATTGCTAGCCTCAAGAGATGCTATTAAGTCTCGAGGAACAAAATTTTCATGTATTTTCGCATATTCAATCAAATAATTTGCGATACTGCGATATGTTTCATCGTAGAAACCACCCACTTTTGCCTCATAAAAGGCCACTGCAGAAGGATTTAGGAGCATTTGGTATAAAAGTTCATGCTCAGCAGTAAAAAGCCTTCTAAGGATCTTTCTTTCGGGATGCAGTTCAAGAATGGCGTTTCTATACTCATCAGGATTCTTTGGATTGTTTCTAATGTTTTTAAGTAAATTCTTAATTGCTTCAGGTGCAAAACCGGTGATGGAAGCAAGCTTATTAGTATAAGTATCTAATTCCAAAGTTGATTTAATACCTAACAAAACTGGAATAAATTCATTGATGAGCTGTGTTTTTTGCTCCGGTGTTTTAAGCGGATTGGTATTTTGATAATAATTAAGAACAAAATCGACACGAGAAATAAGCTTATTGAGGTAAGCATTAAGCGCCATTTCACCATCACTATTTAGAATTTCATCTGGGTCTTTGCTACTATTTTGATTGTCTACAATACGGACTGTTAATCCATTATTTACTAAATTGGTAGCAATATCCATTGTGGCTTTTTGACCAGGTAAATCTCCGTCAAGACATAGTCTTATTTCAACATTAAGCGCTCTCAATAATCGAATGTGCTCAGCAGTTAAAGCAGTACCCATAATTGCCACGCAAGATTCGATACCAATACGATAGAGAGCATAAACATCCATAAAACCTTCTAAAACATAAACGTATCCAGCGATGTGCGCTTTCTCTTTTGCGTTATGATAGTTGTACAAAATATTAGATTTATGAAATAAATATGTTTCTGGTGAATTGACATATTTTGCTTCAGGACCATTGCCAAGCCGTCTTGCAGAGAAGCCAACTACTTCTCCATTAGCATCCATAATAGGAAAAATTGCTCTTCCTTGATTACGATCACTATAGACACCATTAATCGATGAAGCTATGCCAATATCTTCGATAGTTTTCAGAGAATGACCTTTTTCTTGAAGAAAACGACATGTAGCTTTTCCGTCCTTGAAAGCGTAACCGAGTAAAAATTTGTTGCGCATATTAACGTCTAAATGGCGTGTTTCAAAATAATCTAAACCAGCTTTCCCTTCGGGAGAATTTAATGAATATTGATAATAAGTCGCTAGATCTTTAAGGCATTTAACAAGAGGAACGCGACGTGGGTCAATTACTTTAGCTTCGTTAATACCGTCTAATCTCGGATCATGAAAATCGCAAATCTCAGCTACTTTTTTAAGTGCTTCCTTAAAGGAAAGATGCTCATATTTCATAACAAATCCAATAGCATTGCCACTGGTTCCGCAAACGAAGCATTTGAATATTTGTTTTTCAGGAGAAATATGCATTGATGGATTAGTG
>JAKSVL010000037.1 GCA_024407995.1 Bacilli bacterium
TATCCTGCCAGTGTCACAAATTACGCCCAGTTCAAAGTATTAATTAAAGTTGATGACATGAATTACACAATTACTCAGTTAGAAAATGACGTTTTTCTCACTGATGTGACAATTCAAGACGCTACAACAGATGGTGCTCCAGATTTATCTGATGCCCTAAGAGTTCATATCGCTACTTCTGATAGCAAGTACTTCTTGTTTGCAAAGAATCAAATATCAACAAATGTTGGTGGCTACTTAGATCTTAATAATGATAATGAGTACGATACCAAAGGATATGAATGGGACACTGAACCAATTATCTATGGTGAAGAAAACGCTGTTCAAACTTCTTATTTAGCAAATGACAGTGCAATTATCGCTACAGAAGATGATTATGGTGAAATCTCTGGTGGAACATCTATTGGTAGAACCAAAACATCTGGTAACCTCGAAGTTACAGTGACTATTTGGTTAGAAGGTTGGGCACTATTGCAATATGGTGCCGAATATACTTCTACTAGCAGTCGCATCAACAAAACTGATACTCAAGTCTGGGACTCAGAAACTTATACTAGTAAAAAATTTAACGTCGGCTTATCATTTGGCGTCGCTCTTCATTCAGACGCAGAATAAGCCAAAAAATCATTCCTCAATAAGGAGACTTAATTGTGAATAGAAAAATTATTATTTCTGCTCTTGCCTTAACTATCGGAGCTGGATTAGCTGGCTCAATCACAGGTACTGCTGCATGGTATCAATATTCTACAAAAGCCAATGCTGCATTAGTTGGTGCTTCCGGTGGTACATCAGGCAATTTGCAAATCAGATTTAGAAAAGAAGGCCAAGCTAACAATGCTGGTTGGACAACTTTCATTTCTAAAGAAGCAATGAACACATTCATCAGTGAACAAGGTTACGGTTCAAAAATCGTTCCAGTCACTCCTGGTGCTGTTGAAAAAGATGGTGGTCTTACTCTTGACACCAATAACAATCCAGTGATGTACACCAATCCTGTTCCAGGTAAAGGCCCATACACAAGCTGGAATAAAGCTAACAAAGCTAACTACGTCGTTATCCCATTACAAATTCGCTATGTCGATCGTGATGGTGTAAAGAATGCTAGTGGTATTGATGAAGATAACGTTGAAAAGGAAGTTTATCTTTCAGATTTAGTCCTTCAACAACCAGCAAGCGATGCTGCAAATCATAAAGACTTATCTGAAGCTCTCCGCTTCCACATCTCTTCATATACTGACGAAGATCCAGATACAATTACCAGTCGTTTAGTTTCCAAAAATGGTGGCACAACAGTCACTAATGGCAAATTAGATATCGATGGCGATGGCAATAACGATGTTGCTAGACCAGATGACAAATACGGTTTCGAAGATTCAGGCGTTTCAACTGAAGAAATCGTTTATGGCGAAGGTCAACAAGAATCATTCTCTTCAAAATATGATCTCGTTGAAAATCAACAATATTTTGATGAAGAAAACGAAGTTGCAACCGATGCGAAGGTTTATCCAATGGTTGCAGAACCAAAAGAAGATGATGATTACGATCTTATCGATGAAAGCCTTGAATATGATGAAGGCAAATCAAAATCTATTGGTAAAACAGTCGCAGCAGAAGACAAATTCTTGAACCTTGACATCACCATTTGGGTCGAAGGTTGGCAAAAATTCAAAGTCTTCGATGATGAAGACGACTATTCCTCAATTTGGGACAATAGTTTCATCGATTCCAAATTTAATGTTGGTTTCGAATTCGCAATTAATGCAGAAATAGACGAATAATTTTTAATAATAAATACTCACCAACAAAGTCACGCGTAGTATATGTGTGACTTTGCTGGTGTAAATAATTTATAATATCAAGAAGGGAAAGGAGAATATGAGAAAGTTTAACCCCACAAAATTATTGTTCGGTTTTCTAGGCTTAGCTACATTTGCCTCACTAGTAGGCTCTGTTAGTGGGTCTTTAGCATGGTATGCATATAGCACTCGTGCAACTCTTTCATATGCCGGTACATCCGTTGAAAGAACGGCGCAACTTCAAATCGGTGTTGCTTCTCCTAACGAAATCGTCTTCGATGCAAACGAAATGATAGAAGATGTCGATCTATACGATGGCACAAATCATTATTACTTCGCTCCTATTGGCTTAGGTTTATCAACCTCCACATTAGCGAAATACTTAGAAGCTAATAATTATGCAACTGATTATTTAATTCCTGTTACCTCTGGTTCTTTTGAACAGGGTCATAATCTTTTCTCACTTAAAAAATCCCCAAACATTGGTAACGGTAAGATTCATAATGATGCTGTTGCACCAAAAGATAGCTTTGCGCATTTCCAATTTGTCTTTAGAGTAGCGAAGAATGCTTTCTCAGAAGTTACTGATTATGCATCCGATTGTGACATTTGGTTAACTGATGCCGTCGCTAAACGTTCATTTGCCGACGAAGGTGATGTCTTCAAATCATTAAGAATATTTGTCGATCGTAGTGATGATGATTACACATACGATTATATTTTTAATCCAAGCGCGAGCGCGTCTGGCACAACTAAAGTTGGTGGTATCTTGGATATCGCTAAAGATGGCACCTATGACTACGATGAGGATAATAACGAAATTATCTATGGCGAATATGATCAAGCCATCGCGTCAAGTAAGATTATTGAAAACTATCAAGGTGAAGATGAAATTGATGATGTCAATGGTACAGGATCAGAAGAAAAGAATTCCTTCACCGCTTCACACGCTACAGGCGTGAATTATTACGATGCCGCAAGTCTTGCAGAGTGCGACATTAAAACAGCTAATTACAAATCACTTTCTGACATCATGCCAATTAGAGATAGTCAAACTGGTGATTTAACAAACCCTGTTGATGATCCAACTTCATTGTGCAAAACCAATAAAAACGATCACAACTTAGCAAGAGTCAATATGACCATTTATTTAGAAGGTTGGGACTTTGCGGTTGTGGATAATGAACTTGGTCATTTATTTGATATCGGTTTAACTTTTGAAATTAATAAGGTGACTGCTAATGACTAAGAAAAGAATTATTCTCACATCTGCTCTTGGTATTGTTGCGATAGCAACACTTACCACATCAATCACCATTGCATGGTATGGTGCTTCTAACCAACTAGGCATTAATACTTTTGATATTGGTATCGTAGGCTCAAATAACTTAAAAATATCTACTAAAACGGACTTAGATTCCTTTAGAGAAAATATAACCAATCAAGAACTTCTAGATGAAATTGGTAAGAGATTTCTTTTAGAACCTGTCAGTGCCATGTGTAAAAACACATGGATGGACGAACAAAAAGACATGCCTGTCTTTTATGATTGTTCAAGTTCTTTAACTCCTTCATCTGGTATTCCGGATTTAAAGGTGGCAACAACTGGTTTTTTCTCTAAAAAAATCTATTTACTAAGTGCCGCTAGTTTTTACGTTTCTTTGGATATGGAGAATAACGCAACTTTCCTCGAAAATAATAACGACGCAAATTTTTCACGCGCGCAGGCAGTATATGCGGATATAAAGAAACAAAATCCTGAGACCACAACAACGATTGAAGAAATCAAACTGAGTTTGGATAACTTGAAATATTGTCTCAGAGCCTCATTCCTTTTCAAAGACATCGATGGTAATTATCAATACAAAATCATTGATCCTTGGAAAGATGAAAGCGACAAGACAATCTATGGTGGGCTCCTTGATAATGACGGAAATGGCTATTTCGATACCTATACCGATTTAACAGAAGGTATGGCAAACAAGAAAGAAAAAGAAGTAGTCTATGGTGAAGTTAATGATCGCTCCCTCATTGTCTATGATGATCCAGTGAGCACAAGCGTTTCATCTAATAACGATTTCTCTCCTTCTTACAATCCATATTTCGGAAATTCATTTGAAGGGTTAAATAAAGAAACAGCCTATACATTCAATGAAGAAGCTTCATTAGAAAATGGCTTAGAGTTCGCTAAAGAAGAATCAATCTCATTTGAAAATCTTCGCGCTAACAATTCGTTAATTAAGATCCCGTGTTATAAAGATACAGTGACAGAAGTTGTCATCTCAGTCTTCCTCGAAGGATGGGATCATCAATGCATCAACGCTACAATGGGCGCTGGCTTCGAGACAAAATTCAGTTTTAAACTCAATGGAGGTATTATCTAATATGCAATCGTACTTTGAATACTTAAGGGACATGTTCGAACTTGTCATCCAACACATTGGCACTTTCTTCTACAATGTGTTCATCTCTTGCTGGACAGATTTACCAAACAATTTTGCCCAATATGGCGATAGATTAGGTAACTACTACAGTGGCTTTGGCTTCTGGGGTTGGTTCTTCTATGTCTTATTCATGATTTTATTACTTGGCTTAATCTTTGGCCTTGGCTTCTTAATCTTTGTCTTCTTACGCAAATACATCAGATTTGTGAAGAGAGAACTTGACAAAGAAGAACTCAGAAGACAAGTTGAAAGACTTAACTATGAACTCTTCCAAGCTGTCCAAGAAAAAGACAAAATCCTCAACCTCAAAGTGGGTTACATGGGCTTCAAGACTGATGAAAACGTCGATGAAGAAAGTAAAGAAACAATCGAAGAAGTTTCTGCTAGATTCCCAAAATTAATTCGTGTTGATAATAAATATCGTGGTGCGAACTTAGATATTCCATATCGTCAAGATTTAACTCTTGAAGAATTATGCAATTCCTTCCGTAACTTCTGTGCTTCTCAATTAAAACTTTATTATAGAGAAGACGTTGTTAGACAATTATTCGCTGGTATGGCTTCTTCAAAACTTATCGTTTTAGAAGGTATCTCTGGTACAGGTAAAACATCCTTAGCCTTTGCTCTTGGTAAATTCTTCTCATTTGACTCCGCTATCGTACCAGTTCAACCATCTTGGAAAGATAGAAGTGAACTCTTAGGTTACTACAACGAATTCACTAAAAAGTTCAATGAAACTGAATTCTTAAGAGCGCTATATACCACAACTTATAGAAAAGACTTAAATATCATCGTCCTCGATGAAATGAACTTAGCAAGAATTGAATATTACTTTGCTGAATTCTTATCCGTCATGGAAATGAGAGATCCTAACGACTGGGTCATCGATTTAATTCCATCTCCAATGGCTAATGACCCTGTTAACATCAAAGAAGGTAAATTATTAATCCCACAAAACGTCATCTTCTTTGGTACCGCTAACAACGATGATAGTACATTCACAATTTCCGATAAGGTCTACGACCGTGCTGTCTCCTTATTCTTTGATGATAAGGGCCGTCCATTTGAGGCTACTAACCAAGAAGCTATATCTATTCCTTACACTCAATTAAGAGGTTTATATGACAACGCTATCAATCAATATCCAATTTCTGAAGATATGCTCAAGAAATTTGATACACTCGATAACTTCGTCATTAAGAAATTCAAACTCGCCTTTGGTAACCGTATCTTAAAACAATTAGATACATTCATCCCAGTCTATGTTGGCTGCGGTGGTACTGAAGTCGATGGTTTCGATTTCATCTTCACAAACAAAGTCTTAAAGAAATTCGAATCTTTGAACATTGCTTTCTTAAAAGACGAACTCAAAGAATTGGATGCCCAATTAGACAAATTATATGGTAAGGGCAATTTCAGAATGGCCCACAACTATATCCAAAGCTTATTAAAGAACAACTAATAACTGATTAACATTAACAACATGGAAAAGATTAAAACACTGCAAAGCATCAATCGTAGTTACCACGGTCGTATGAGAAATTTGACCCGTGCTGGTAGAGAAAATGACATTCTCACCGCTTTAAGCAACGGCAAAAACACCTACATGAGAATGGACCGTTTAGAGAGCTCATCTTTTGATAGTGCGTGGATTGATGAAATTGAAGGTGTTATTTTCGATCTTGGCCAAATCATTTCCAATCCAAGACAAAACACAAAAGCTGTTGGCAATATTGTTCCTGTTGAATTAGCAAGAAAAATTAATGCCGATTCCGTTCAGCATTTAGCGAGCCACACTCAATACGTCAAAGAAATTGATGATTATGGCAATGTCATCCCATCTAAGATTTTAACAATGGTTAGTGAAGATGATATTAGAACTTATGAAAATAGATTTATCGCTACTTTCGTGAGACGTTTAGTGTTGTTCATTGAAAAACGTTATGAATTTGTTTCTAAATTCGCTGAACTACATGACGAACAAGTTTTAATGTTCAAGAATAAATCTTTCGTCGATGGTGCAGAAGTGGAAATTGAAACAAAGATTAGAATCAATCACAAGAGTGATGATGAAATGTCCATCAAGAATAATGAATATATCGAAAGAATCAAACAGATGCGTCAATATATCCTTTATTTCTATAGCTCTTCATTCATGAAACAACTCAAAACAGAAAAGGATGTTCATAATCCAATTCTTCAAACAAATATCATTCGTAAGAATCCTTTATATCACCATTGTTATGAAGTTTACCGTTTCATCGAAAGATATGAATCATTAGGTGTTAACTACAAAGTTGATGAACAATATAGTGTCCTTGATGAACAAGATATCGCGGAAATCAATAATACATTGTTCGCTAACTACATCACCTTAAAGGGTAAAGATCATTCTACTCTTACCAAGGGTTCTGCTAAGGTTTATAAACCAAAAATTAAAACATCCCCAGATGATGATGCCTTTATTTATGGTCCATTATTTGAAGGTCCAATTGAATTCTTACGTGTTGATGAACCATATCAAAAATATTTAGAAAGCAAAATCAGAAAAGATAAGCTAGTTCAGAAATGTCTGGAAGCTAAAAA
>JAKSVL010000038.1 GCA_024407995.1 Bacilli bacterium
TGCCTAGGAATCCCCCATCTTCAAATCATTTATTGATTAAGTGGGGGTAGTTCAACAATTGTTGCTTATTATATTAAAACCTCTTTTCTTTAAAGAAACTGTGATGATTTCTTGTAAAAATGAAATAATTAACATTAAAACAATTGCAAATAATGCGTATGCAAATATCGTCACCATTGATCGTGGATCTTCAAGATCATTTTTTGCGAAAGCAATGACACTTCCTAAACCATTTTTAGTATAACCGGTCATGGCCTCTGCCATGATTTCTATCTTAAAAGATAGAGCAAAACTAGAAACCATTGAAATGAGAATATATGGCATCGCTAACGGTATTTTGACATGAGTCATTCTTTTCATATATCTAGCGCCATCAACTTTTGCTGCTTCAATATATAGTGGATCAACATTTTTAATGCCTCCAGCAATACCTTCAAATAGAATTGGAAGACAAATGACAATCACTAGCATAATTGGGGCATCCTTAGGCGTTATTAAGACAATGAAAAGAAATACTAATGCCACGGTTGGTATGCTTCTTAAAACAACCATTAATGGCTTTAAAAATTGGTATAAGGAAGAATTATTCCCAGCGAATAATCCTAGAATGAAAGCAATGATAAACGAAATGCCAAAGCCTATGCCCATGCGCATCATAGTATAAGCCACGCATTTATACGTATATGCATCAATAAAAAGTTCAAAGAACTTTTCGAATGTCATACTAGGAGAAGGAAAAATCGCTCCATTACGGTCAAATAGTAATGAAATGATAATCCAAAGCAAAACGACAAATAAGATGCCAAGAAAGAATAATACGAATTTATTTGTAATAAATTTCTTCATTAGTTTCTCCAATATTAAATAAGCTCAAGAATTGGTCAATTGCTGTTTTGTTTTCAATCGCTTTTTTGAATCCTAAACCCATGCCATTGTTCTTTTTTAAAACATTGGCTGCCATTTGAGGCGCTACACCAAAGACGGCACTAGCGGATTCAACTTTGTTCATACCTTCTAATAATTTGTTAGAATCGCTAATTGCGTCTTCAATGTCTAGCTTAAGCTTGGCGAGCAATGCATCGCCTTGATCTTTACTAACTTCATTTTTAATGAAGATAGATGCTTGATAAATATCTAAATCATTATTTTTCTCACGATATTTTTCTTGAATGTCAGCGTAGATAGTGATGTTTGATAATGCGGATAAAGCAGGTTCTGCTATCAATACATAGTTTGGAACCATTTGCTGACCGGTTTCTGCATCTACAAAGAAACCATCTTTAATGGCTTTTGAAACATCGCTAACAGCATTCACATAATGAATACCATTGTTTAAATCGTTTCCATAAATATAATGGAATAATTTATCCGGTACATTGTTTTGCTGAAATAACAAGATAACATCAGAAGGATCCATTTCGCCATTGGAGTCATTGTTTAAAGAAGCAACATAGAAATTTCCAAATGTAATGGTTGCAGCAATTTTATAAGGTGCATTATTTTTCACAATGTTTTGTACACCAGCATTAGTAGGTAATACTACAACATCCTTTTGACCGGCATTCATGATTTTAGCAATATTCGTTGGATCAGCGTTTGTCTCAAAATTTTGAGAAGTTGCTAAGTTATAAAAACCCAAAGCAGGTGCACCTGTTGGACTAATTATTGTTAAGGTAGGAATTGAGGCACTAACTCCATCAAATCTATCTAAATTGTTAGAACAAGCTGATAGAGAGAATCCTATTAGTGAGAGAATTGTTATGAGATATTTTTTCATTTTTTAATATTCGCCCCTTGGTAATTATAAAATAATAATCTATAATAAAATGTGACGTAGGTCACGAAATCATTATGAAAATTACAATTTTAAACGTTTTAACAAAAAAAGAGCACCAAATGGTGAAAGGCTATCAAATCGCCAGAGGCAATATTATTCATCATGAAGGAGATGTTTGTGAGAACATCGGAATCATCATTAGTGGTAAAGTTGATATCATCTCTTACTCATTTGAAGGTAAAGAAATTTTAATCAACTCTCTTAAATCTGGAGACATTTTTGGCAACAACCTTTTGTTCTCTAGTTCACCAATTTATAAAGGCGATATTATCGCAAAAGAAAAATGTGTCATCGCTTTTATCAACAAAGAGAATTTGATTTATCTTTTGCAGAACAACGTTGAGTTTTTAAATGAATATTTAAATATCCAATCAGATTTCGGTAAATCACTCAATGCTAGAATTCAATTATTGTCTTTCCCTAACGCGGAAGAAAGATTGTTTTATTATGCGAGCAAAAGTAACAACGTTATTGAATTTAAAAACGTTACATCTTTAGCGGCAACATTAGGTGTGCAAAGAGAGACTTTATCGCGTTTATTAACAACCCTAATTGATCGTCATTTAATTAAAAAGGAAAAGGGCAAAATTACTGTATTAAAAAAGAAAAAGCGCTAACCTACTTGGTTGCGCTATAGATTTCTAAAAGGTTTTCGTAAAGAGCAAGTCTTGTTAATAGACCAACTCCGCCAGGAACAGGCGTTTGCAATCTTACAGGTAAGCCCATAATCGCGTCACCTTTTAAACCTTCTTCAGTTCTCGAGATGCCAACATCAACAATGACGGCATCTTTTTTATATGTAAAACGATTATCTAAAAATCCTGCTTTTCCAATTGCGACTACAATGACATCTGCATGAGCAATGTAAAATGCCATGTCTTCAGGAAATGTTTTGCTATGCAAAACAGTGACATTCATATTTTCTTTTAATAGAAGCTTTGCCATTGGTTTGCCAACAATATTACTACGTCCAATAACTACTGCGTTTTTGCCTTGCATATCGATTTTTTCAAAATGCAAATAATTTATAATACCTTTTGGTGTACAAGGTACTAAAGATGATAAAGGATGGAATCCATCAACGTCTTTTTTAGGCGAAACTGCTAATTTGATAACGTCTTCATTAATACCTTTCGGTAAAGGCATTTGCACAATAAAACCATCGTGCTCATGATCGTTATTTAATTTATTAATAACCTCTAAAAGTTCTTCTTGTGTTGTTTCTAATGGTAGCTTAATGAGGTCTGCTTTGACACCTAATTCATCAGCGTCTTTTAGTTTCCCGCGCACGTATGCGCAGCTACCCGCATCTTCGTTAACTTGCACTATGGCAATGCTTGGTTTCCTATCAAATGAATAGACGAGATTTCTAATCTCATCTTTTCTAAAAGCCACGTATTCTTTGATTGTCATATTACTTCACTAAATCTGATAGTTCTTTGGCGTTCTATTGTCTTAATTTAATACCAGCTAATTCAAGCATTCTTTTGCTCGCTTGAATACCTACTGTATCAGCATATTTATCTTCAAGATAAATAATTTCTTTTATGCCCACTTGTATGCACGCCTTTGTGCACTCGTTACATGGGAAGAGAGTAACATACAAACGGCAGCCTTTTAAGGCTTCACCATGTCTAGTATTTAAAATGGCATTAAATTCTGCGTGACAAACATATAAATATTTGGAATCTAAGCCTTCACCTTTGTTCCAAGATAATTTATCTTCATCTAATCCTGTTGGCATACCATTATAGCCAATAGATACTACTTTGTTGTCGTTATCAACGATGCATGCGCCTACTTTTGTGTTGGGATCTTTGCTTCTTAAAGCGCTCAAAGAAGCGATACCCATAAAGTATTCATCCCAAGAGATATTTTTGTTTTCCATATCATTTATGATAAATGATATTTGACATTAACACAATCAAATAATAAAGTATTAATACAGTTATGGCTATTGTAGGTATTGATAAACTTTCATTATTAGATTACGAAGATAAAGTATCTGTTGTTTTATTTAGCAAAACTTGTAATTTTCGTTGTCCATTTTGTCACAATGGTGACTCTGTTTTAAACGCTCAAGATGAACTGAATTTTGACGAAATATTAGCGTATTTAAAAACACGAATTGGGTTAATTGATGCAGTGGTTTTTTCTGGTGGCGAACCAACATTAGAACAGGATTTAGAGGTTAAAATTAAAGCGGTCAAATCTTTAGGTTTTCTCATCAAATTAGACACCAATGGATCTAACCCTGAATTGTTGGAAAAATTGCTTGATGATGGAGTGGTGGATTATGTCGCAATGGATATCAAAAATAGCCCATCTTTATATGCACAAACTGCAGGTGTTAATAACGTTAATCTCTCATCTATTCAAAAGAGTATTGATATCATTATTAACAAGGCAAAAGATTATGAATTTAGAACTACTTTAGTGAAAGAATTCCATCGGGAAATGGATTATGATGCTTTCTATTCTTTGATTAAAGGTGCTAAAAAGTTGTATTTGCAAAAATTTGTGGATCGTGAAGGTTGTATAATAAAAGGCCTCCATGAAGTTGACGAGCAGGAGGCCAATAAGCTTAGAGAATATTTGCTAAGCAAAGGGTTAATTTCTGTTAGCCTACGCGGCTATTAAGTTCAAGATATTTATCAATAAAGACGCTGGCAATAGAGGCATCACCAATCGCTGAAGCGACTTGTCTGACGTCTTTTTTTCTTGTGTCGCCTATGGCGAATATACCAGGCAATGATGTTTCCATCTTTTCGTTAGTGATGATAAAACCACGTTCATCGGTTTGGACTAATGATTTAAAAATATCGTTTTGTGGTACTTGACCGATAGCAACGAATACATTGTTTGTTGGGTATTCATGAATCGAACGATCGATCGTATTTTCAAAACGCAAACCCGCTAATTCATTTTGGCCCATATAGGCAATAAGATTCATATTATGAGTGATATGGATATTGTCCTTTTGTTTTAAACGGTCAATAAGAATTTGATCCGCAAAGAAACGATCGAACAAGGTAAACATATAAACATTTGAGCAAGTGTTAGCAAGCAATAAAGCATATTGAAGTGCGGTATTTGCATCACCGATTAAATATGTATCTTTATCTTTGTAAAATGCGCCATCACATACTGCACAGAAAGAGATGCCTTTACCAATGAATTCTTCTTCATTTGGCAAGTTCATTTTACGGTGCTTGACGCCATTAGCGAGCACAACTGCTTTTGATTCATATGTATTATAATTTGTAGTGACTTCAAAATAGTCTTCATGCTTCAAAACTCTAGTCACTTCTTCTAATTCAAATTTTGCGCCTAAATCCAAGATTTGTTCAAAGAGATTGTTAGCAAAATCAAGACCAGAAATTTCTTTAGTGCCAGGAATATTTTCTACACGTGGAGAATTAGCGATTTGACCACCAAAGTTTTCTTTTTCAAGAATAAGAACACTGTGTCCAGCACGCAATAGATTTAAAGCCACGCTCATGCCGGCGGGACCGCCGCCGATAACAACTACATCAATCATATTAGTTTAAACTTTCAATGTAGCCTTTAATATTTGAAGCGTTTTCAAAAACGTCGTTAGTGCCGTCACCTTTTGGAACGATAAGTGTTGGAGCTTTTCTAACACCAAAAGCTTTGGTTTGATCGGCATTTTCTTCAGCATCAATAACGCTATATTTGATACCAGCTTTGTCTAAAAGCATCTTAGCCATTTTGCAGTTTGGACATGTCTTAGTTGCAAACAATAAGATTTCGTTACAAACAACTTTTTCTTCGATTTCTTCATCTTGGCTACCTAAAACATCAGTGATTTTATGACTGATTTTTGATTTTGCTGGTTCGTATACTTTACGATGTTGGAATTCTTCTGTCTTACCATCATTCCAGTTTTGAACTGGACGATAATAACCAGTGATTCTACTATATACTTCTGTGCGCTTTCCACACTTTGGACATGTGTATTGTTCACCAGTCACATAGCCATGATCTTTACAAACACTGTAGGTTGGAGACATGGTGTAGTAAGGGATGTGATAATTTTCCGCAATCTTTCTTACTAAATTCATACATGATTTCCAGCTTGGAAGCTTTTGTCCTAAGAAGCAGTGGAAGACTGTACCAGAGGTATAAAGGGTTTGCAAACCATCTTGGATATCAAGAGCTTTGAAGATATCTTCTGTGTAACCAACTGGTAAGTGTGATGAGTTGGTATAATAAGGAGTTCTACCATTTTCGCTAGCGGTAATGATGTCTGGATAAACAGCTTTATCATGTTTTGCTAAACGATAAGCAGTCGATTCTGCTGGAGTGGCTTCTAAGTTGTATAAATCGCCATATAATTCTTGATAATCAGAAAGTTTTTCTCTCATGTGGTTGAGTACTTGCTTTGTGAAATCAATACTTTCTTGGTTGGTTAAGTCTTTTCTAATCCAACGAGCATTTAAACAAGCTTCGTTCATGCCAACTAAACCAATTGTGGAGAAGTGGTTATTGAAGTTGCCCAAATAACGTTTGGTATATGGATATAAACCTGCTTCCATTAAGGTGGTAATAGTGTTACGTTTCACTTTTAGTGAACGGGCACTAATATCCATAATATGATCCAAACGACGATAGAAATCAGCTTCATCAGTCGCTAAGTAAGCAATTCTTGGCATGTTGATTGTAACAACGCCGATACTACCAGTGCTTTCACCAGAACCGAAGAAACCACCTGATTTCTTTCTTAATTCTCTTAAGTCGAGTCTTAAACGACAGCACATACTTCTAACAT
>JAKSVL010000039.1 GCA_024407995.1 Bacilli bacterium
TTCTTTCTTAATTCTCTTAAGTCGAGTCTTAAACGACAGCACATACTTCTAACATCACTTGGTTCCATATCAGAATTGATGTAGTTAGAGAAATATGGTGTACCGTATTTTGCGGTCATTTCAAATAATAATTTGTTGTTTTCTGTTTCAGCCCAATCAAAAGTTCTAGTAATGGAATATGTTGGAATTGGGTATTGGAAACCACGGCCGTTTGCGTCGCCTTCAATCATGATTTCAATGAAAGCTCTGTTGACCATTGCCATTTCTTCAACGCAATCTTTGTATTTGAAATCCATTTCCTTGCCACCAACTAAACAATTGAGTTCTGCCATATCGTTTGGTACAACCCAGTCGAGAGTGATGTTGGTGAAAGGAGCTTGGGTACCCCATCTACTTGGTGTATTAACACCATAGATGAATGATTGGATACATTGTTTGACTTCTTTATAGGTTAAATTATCAACTTTAACAAATGGGGCTAAATATGTATCAAATGAGGAGAAAGCTTGTGCGCCTGCCCATTCATTTTGCATAATGCCAAGAAAGTTGACCATTTGATTACAAAGGGTGCTTAAGTGGTTAGCAGGAGAAGATGTGATCTTTCCAGGAACACCGCCTAAACCTTCTTGAATAAGTTGTTTTAATGACCAACCAGCACAATAACCAGTGAGCATTGATAAGTCGTGAATATGAATTTCGGCGTTTCTATGAGCAGAAGCGATTTCATCATCATAGACTTCACTGAGCCAGTAATTTGCTGTGACAGCGCCGCTATTGCTTAAAATAAGGCCACCAACGGAGTAAGTAACAGTACTATTTTCTTTGACACGCCAGTCGTTAATTTTTAAATAATTATCAACCACGTTTTTGTAATTTAAGTTTGTTTCTTTGATGTCGCGTAAATTTTGATGTTGTTTACGATAAATCATATATGAACGCGCGACGTCCACGTAACCCGCTTGAATGAGTACGATTTCAACAGCATCTTGTACTTCTTCGATGCCGATTGTATCGTTTGCGACCTTCTTATTAAATTCAGCAGTGGTGCGCAAAGCTAACATCTCGATGATGTCATGATTGTAGAACTTATGTTCTGCCATAAAGGCTTTTTCGATTGCGTTCTCAATTTTGCTTATGTCAAAATCTTCGATTCCGCCATCTCTTTTTTTAATTCTAAGCATAAAGTCTCTCCTTAATTGTCCTAGATATATAAACAGTATTTTCCTCGAATACTTATGTAATTAGCCCTAAAGTGGTGACACACTTACAAAGGGCGTGTGCATATATTTTATTTAAATAAAGGAATAAATGAAAAGAGAAAAAACCATAAATCTATACACTGTATAGTTTTCTGATTTTTTCTCTTTGAAAGATGAACTTATTCGTGTATATAGGAAAAAAATTAACGAGTTTTTTCAGCAAACGAACGAAAGATGCTTGTAGCAATTTCCGCCATCTCTTCTGGTGGAACATCTAAACCAAGTTCAAACCAAAGCAATAAGATATTCGCTGTGCCTCCCGCTAAGAAGGATGCTAATATTTTATTAGCAATTTGATTGTTATCTATGGATAAATTGATATGTTTAGCTAAATATTTACCATAGTCGGTGAACTTCTCTACTATTAAGTTTTCTTTATGTGCTTTTTTTAAGATATTCACTTGACGAGCATATTTTTGTAAGAAGAAAAAGATTTCTGACAAGAATGATCTAATATCGTGAATGTGTTTTGCTTTAATTTGTGAGAAAAATTCTTCAAATCGAGCATCGCAATAATTAATGAAAATATCTTCTTTACAGGTAAAATAACGATAAAAAGACATACGAGAGATACGCGCTTTTTCACAAATATCTCTTACTGTAATCGCATCGTACTCTTTTTTTGACATTAAATAGTACAAAGCAATAGTGATGTAGTCTTGTGCGTTATGCCTTTGGTCAATCATAAATGTTACACTTTAATTATAACGTAACATTGGCGATTGGCAAACGAAAGGATGATTTTATTAATAAATAAATCTTGTGCATATGGCCTATAAACGATAGAATAACGATATGGAAAATTGTAAAAGAAAAGTTAATTCACACCTCGTTGATCGTTCTGTTTATTTAATGGGTTTATTCGATTGGCGATTAGTCAAAGAAGATAAAAAAGAAGGTGCACCGAGCATTTTGTATTTTGAAAGAAATACTGATACACCTTACTATCAAGAAATGGTGGAGATTGAAAAAGATTGTTCTCCAAAATTAATTTCATTTTGGGTTTTGATTCTTTTTGTCGGCATAGCTTTTGCACTCATCACTGCTGCATTGATTACTTCTTTACTAAAGATTCCTGGTTTTGATAATTTATTATGCTTTATCGTTTTCTTTATTCCTGCTGGATTATTCTTATCCGCGGATGTGTTAGTTTTCTATTTACGTAGTAAACAACTTTTAAAATATTTAGAAAACGAAAAAGATATCGTTAAACAAGCGGAAATAAAAATTGCCGCTTTGAAAGAAAAATATGGATCAAAATAATAGCAAGCAAAAAGATAAAATTGAAAAGCTAAGCAAAAGGCTTCATTTATCAAAAGTTAATAATGACATCAAAGAAAGAGAAAACTTTGGATGGACTTTGTTATCTAAAGATCAACTTAGACCAGATCAAACAGTGATGGTGACCTTACAAAGAAACATTTCTGAAATCGATGATATTAAGACGATTAAAAAATTAGAAAAGCAATACAATTCTTTATTACGTCCAGTTCCTCTTCTTTCTATTATTTTTGTTCTTATTGGAGGAGCCTCTTTAGCGGCGTATTTTTTCCTTAAAACAATCGTTATTTTTTATCTAGCATTTCTCTATGTTGCTTTAACCTGCTTTTTCATTGCTTTATTCACGTTAATTATCTTTTTACTCCTTCTCATCAAAAGGAAAGAATTAACTGCATACATCATAAAAGAAGCTTCGATGAGATCAGGCTTAAGTCAAGAATTCCCGTCCAAACATAATATTAAAAAAGAAACCGAGTCATCTTGGGCGTTAACCCATACGTTTAAAAAATAATTATTTTTTGTTTTTATAATAAATCTCAACATCTTTGTTGAAATTAACGCATTTAATTGTTATCATTCAATATAAATTGAAGGTATTTAATTATGCTCAGACTATTAAACATTAAAAAGAATTACTTGCTAAAGTATCAAGATCCTGTTCGTGCTCTTCGTGGAGTTTCTGTTAATTTTAGACGCAATGAATTTGTGGCTATTTTAGGCCCATCTGGTTGTGGCAAAACAACATTATTAAATATCATCGGTGGTTTAGATCGCTATTCTGAGGGCGATTTAATTATTAAAAATAAATCTACAAAAAATTATACCGAACGTGATTGGGATACCTACCGTAACCATTCTGTTGGTTTTGTTTTCCAAGCTTATAATCTCATTGGTCACCAAACCATTTCTAAAAACGTTGAACTCGCTTTAACTATTGCTGGTGTTTCTCGCAAAGAAAGAAAAGAAAGAGCCTATGCTGCTTTAGAAAAAGTTGGTCTTAAAGGCATGGAAAGAAAAAGACCTAATCAACTTTCTGGTGGCCAAATGCAAAGAGTGGCTATTGCCCGTGCGTTAGTTAATAATCCAGAAATCCTTCTAGCAGATGAACCAACCGGTGCTCTTGATAGTGAAATCTCTGTCCAAATCATGGACTTATTAAAAGAAGTAGCTAAAGATCGTTTAGTTATTATGGTTACTCATAACCCAGATTTGGCGGAAAAATATGCTACCCGTATCGTCAATATGTTCGATGGTTCAATTACTGGTGACACTAATCCGTATAGCGAAGAAGAGGAAAGTAATGAACCTCAAGTACAACAAGCTGAAGAAACAAACAAAGGCTCTAAAAAGAAGAGCTCAATGTCTTTCTTCACAGCGACATCTTTATCAATCGCTAACTTATTCTCAAAATCTAAGAGAACAGCTTTAGTGGCAGTCGCTGGTAGTATTGGTATCTTTGGTGTTTCTACAGTTTTAGCCGCATCTACAGGCGTGCACTCATACATCGATGGTATGCAAGATGATATGCTTTCCAGTTATCCTTTAGCAATCACTGAAGAAGCGGTGGATTATACATCTTTGATGACTGGATTATATGCAGAATCTGATAATAGAATCGCAGAATTTGATACATCCACTAAAGTCGGTCTTAATTCTATGATTGATTATTTAATGGATAAATACACCGATATTACCTCAGTAAAAACTAACACCATTAACGATGATTTAGTGGAATTTATCAAAGAAATTCCTCAAGAATATGTTTCTGCTACATCATTTAGTTATGGTATCGATCCAACCAATAATATCTTTACAGAGTGGACAGTTAAAAATCCTGAAAACGGCGTTGAAACACCAGTTAAGATTTCGCTCAACGGTTTGACACAAAGATATATTTCTGAACTTCAAACTGTTGAAGGCTTTGAAGAATATGCTCGATATGTTGACTTATTTACTGACTTCATGCAATTGATGCCAGGTGGCGAAGATTACATCTTATCTCAATATGATTTATTAGGGGAAAACGCTCACTTCCCACGAAATGAAAATGAAATCATGCTCGTAGTGGAAGCGGATACAACTTTAACCGATTTAGTTTTTGCTCAACTTGGTTATTATCAAGAAGAAGAATTGATGAATATCGCTAAGAAAGCGATTAAAAAATATGATCCATTGACACCGAAGGAAGAACTTGACCAGTTAGATACAAAATATCCATATCGTCGCGAATTCACATTTGAAGATTTGATGAATAAAGAATTTACTTATTACCCACATGATTCAATTTATGGCACCGAATCAAAAGATTTAGCGGATAGTTCATACAATGAATACAACATCGTTTTAAAGACAAGTGGCAATGATGAATTCTATGCGCTGTCTTATAGTAGCAATGCTGCTAGTAGCTTAATCAATGGCATTATTTATACAGGTACGCACTTAACAATCAGCCCTAATAATTCCGAAAGCGTTTATGTTATTAAAATGATTGATGGTTTCTCTCCATCTTCATTCTCTGATCCTAATGCCCAAATCTCTGATTTCTTAGCCAATCCTGAAACCGATCCAGATCCAACATCTGGCACATTCCTTTGTGTTCCTGCTGCTAAGGCGTTAGCCCTAATGAGCAAACGTGGTGGCATGGAAAGTGCTGATTTAGCCGGTATTTCTCTAATCAGCATTGAAGCTGGCACCGATGCTAACGCGGTCGTTATGGCAGGCACTACTCCAAGTTATTTTACTTGTCATAAAGACATTACTGCTCAAACTTCCATTAATGCTTTCCAATATACCGCTGAAGCTAGTTCATCATGGGCTAATGGTACCGAATTAAAAGTTTCAGGTATCTTAAGACCAAAAGAGGGTATTTCCTTTGGCTGTCTCAAACGTGGTGTATATTACACCAAAGAATTCCAAGATAAATTCATGGAAGATGCAAAGAAATCTGCTATCACCAAAGATTTTGAATATTTCTTGGAGAGTGGTTCTAAGTCTTCTTCAATGTATCAAGCATACGTTACTTTCACTTATCCAAACTATAAAGATCCAGATCATCCATTCTTGGATACAGGCTATGCCTCATCTTTAAATGGTGATTTAAGTTCTTCATTTGCTTCAATGTTTTCTAAAATTACTGGCACTGATTATGCACAAGAAAACGAAACACATTTCCGTTCAATTTGTGGTTTGAAGCAAATTACAACTGTGAATGATTCAAACGTTGTCACGAATGAATATAAGAAACTGCCTGATAAGATTAGCATCTATCCAGTCAACTTTGAGTATAAAGACAAAGTTAATAACTATTTAGACCAATGGAACAAAGATGTTGACATCACTCTTTATCAAGGTACCGCTAATGAAAAAGTCTTAACTTTAAACGATCGTGACGAATTAACCTATTCTGACACTATTTCTTTAATCATCGGTGTTATTAATAATATGATTACAATTGTCACAACAGCATTGGTGATTTTCACTTCATTATCACTCGTTGTTTCTTCATTCATGATTGCCGTTATTACTTACATTTCTGTCATGGAAAGAGTCAAAGAAATCGGTGTTATCCGTTCTCTTGGTGGCAGAAAGAGAGACGTTTCACGTCTATTTATTGCCGAAAACCTCGTGACTGGCACTTTAAGTGGCCTCATTGGTATCGCGATTACCGCGATTGTGTGTGTCATTATTAATTTAGTTGTTTCACCATTTGGCATTCCTTCAATTGCTGTGTTAACTCCAATTATCATTCTCTCCATGATTGGCTTAAGCATTATCTTGTCCGT
>JAKSVL010000004.1 GCA_024407995.1 Bacilli bacterium
TATGGCAAGATATGTTGTTTCTTTAGGTGGTAATGCTCTTGGAAATAATCCAAGCGAACAAATGCAAGCTCTCAACAAAGTTGCAGAGGCTATTTCTTCGTTAATCATTGATAATAACGAAGTGGCTATTGTACATGGCAATGGTCCACAAGTTGGGATGATTAATTTAGCTTTTGAATCATCAAAAGAAACACCAAATATGCCGTTCCCAGAATGTGGTGCAATGAGTGAAGGCTATATTGGTTACCATATTCAAAATGCTATATATAATTGTTTAAAGCAAAAGAACATAAATAGAACAATTTCTACAGTAGTAACTCAAGTACTTGTAGATCAAAACGATCCTTCTTTCCAAAACCCATCTAAACCAATTGGTAGTTTTTATTCTAAAGAAGAAGCAGAAATTATCAGTCAAGAAAAGGGTTATATCATGAAAGAAGATGCTGGTAGAGGCTATCGAAGAGTAGTTCCTTCACCACTTCCGATTGATATCATTGTAAAAGATGCAATCAAAACACTATTTGACAAAGGACAAATTGTTATATGCGCAGGCGGAGGCGGTATTCCTGTTATTAACAATGGTAACAAATTAGAAGGAGTCGCAGCAGTTATTGATAAAGACTATGCCTCTATGAAAGTAGCAGAAATTATTGATGCTGATTATTTGGTCATTTTGACTGCAGTTAGTAACGTATATATTAACTATAAAACCGAGAATCAATTCAAATTAACAAACATTGACAAGAAAACATTAGAACAATATATGAACGATGGACAGTTCTCAAAAGGAAGCATGTATCCAAAAGTAAAAGCAGTTCTTGATTTCTTAAAAGGAAATAATAAAACCGCAGTAATAGCGTCATTAGATGATGCAGTCAAAGCGTTCAAGTTTGAAAGTGGCACAATTGTCAGATGAAAAAATGAGGTCATTTAACGACCTCATATTTTTTTATTTTCTTTTTCTCAATTTCTTCAAAGGTTTCCATTTTGCATAGATTCTTTGATAATATTCACGCCACAAATTTTTGACATGTTCTTTACTATAGAAATCAGAGATATATTGGCTACCTTCTTGATAATGTTCATAGTAGCTCTTATCTGTTGCTAATTTGTTGATTTCTTCGCAGAATCCATCCACGTCTGGCGCTTTTGCATATGTATCTCTATCTACAAATAAAATATCTTCGTATAATTCTAAGTTTCTTAATAAAACAGGTTTTCTAGAATTAACAGCTTCTAAAATTGACATTGGGAACAATTCATCAAATGATGGCATGAATAATAAATCACACATATTGAAGATGCCGTTCATTTCTGCTCTTGGAATAATGCCAATGAATTTTACATTTTCTGGCGGATTGTCCATAATGGCTTTTAATTCTTTGTAGCCATCAGTCATAGAACCAAATGAGAAGCCACCTGCCCAAACAAATATTTTGTCAGGATTGCGTTTGGCGCATTCCACATAATCTTTCACACCTTTTCTAGTTTGAACTTGTCCACATCCCATAACGACAAATGTATCGTGTGGAATATTATATTTATCTCTTAAAGCATTTCTTTCTTCTAGAGAAATTGTGTGGAACTTTTCATGATCAACAAAGTTTGGAATATAAGTAATGTTTTCTCTTTTTAAACCAAGTTTCACTAATGGTTCAATAAATATTGGGTTAACCACTACTGCTTCATCAGCTTTTTTATATGCGTGTTTAACATATTTTTTAAATGCCCAGAAAATCGGTTTAGGCATTTTTAAAGAACCATCAAAAGTTTCAGGTAAGCAGTGCACATATGTAACATTAATATGATGCTTATTTAAGCGCATAACATATGTGGGATTGAATGTGTGCATATGATAAATATCAAAGTTGCCTTTTTTAGAATTGACCGCAACTTCATAAATATCATCATTTTCTTTAACTAATGCGACTTGTTCAATATAAGCAGAGCCAACACCTTGTCCATCGACTGATGTAGCTTGCGATAACATGTTAATTCTAATTTTATCCATAAATAATACCTCTACTATTTTACCTATTTTTTGTATTATAGATATATGAATATTTACGAAAGTGCTGAAGATTATCTCGAAAGGATTTTAATTTTACAAGAAAAATCTCAAGATGTCAGGTCAATTGATATCGCTCATGACATGGGCTTTTCTAAACCATCAATTTCAATAGCAATGAAAAAGCTCAAAGAAGCAGGCCTTATTGATATTGATAAGCATGGTTATATTACTTTAACAAAAGAAGGCCATGTAATTGCCGATAAAATCTATGAAAGGCATAATGTACTTAAGGAATTCTTAATCTACGCTGGTGTCAGTCCAGATCAAGCGGAAAAAGATGCTTGTAAAGTGGAACACGTTATCAGTGAAGAAACATTTGAAGCAATTAAAAATAAGATGAAATGACGCTGAACAAAAGCGTCATTTTTATTGCATAAGTGCATTTTCATCCATAATTCGTGCGAATTATGCTAAAATGCATTCATTATCGTATTCTTCAAAGAAGGAGGTAAGTAGATATGATTAGCAAAAAAATAGCAATTGATGTCTTAAACGAGAGTCTCGCTACTGGTGCAGATTATGCTGAAATTTTCTATGAAGATAGCCATTCACATGGTGTCACTATTGAAAATGGAAAAGTAGAAACTACAAGTTCTAATTCTTTATGTGGTGTTGGCTTACGTTTGCTCAAAAACAATCAATGCGTGTATGGATATACTAATGATTTAAGCAAAAAAGGTTTATTTGCATTAGCAAGTTCTTTAAGCAAATCTTTCCATGATGAACGTTTAGTTACAGTCACTAAATTAGACATGATTAGATGCAAAAATCGTAGCCCTATTAAGAGAAGCTATGATGATGTTCCTGTAGAGGAAAAGATTGCTTTAATCCGCGAAGGTATTGATGAAATCAATTCATTAAATGATCCTCGTATTGTAAGAACATTTGGTGTATTTGGCGACAATTATCGTTTTGTCGCAGTTTTCAATTCAAAAGGTAAATGGTTCAAACGCGTTAGTGAATTTGGAAGAATGGTTTTCCAAGTTATCGCTGCCAATCAAAATGGTTTTGAAACTGGCTTTGAAGGTCCTGGGGCTCAACAAGGTATTGAATATTTTAGAACAGAAAAAGTTAATCCAAAGAAAACAGCAAGAAAAGCCGCTGAAACCGCTCTTAAGATGCTAACAGCAGCAGAGTGCCCAAGTGGCAAAATGCCAGTTGTTATTGGCAATGGCTGGGGTGGCGTTTTATTCCACGAATCATGTGGTCACCCATTAGAAGCAAGTGCGGTATCTAAAGGATTATCATGTTTCTCTGAAAATAAAATTGGTGATTACATTGCTTCACCTGTTGTCAGTGCGGTTGATGACAGCACTATTCCAAATGAATGGGGCTCAATTGATATTGACGATGAAGGTAACTTAGGTACTAAGAGATTACTTATCAAGAACGGCAAGTTAAACGACTATATGATTGATGATCTTAATGGTAGAAGAATGAATAGAGAGGGAAACGGTGCTTGCCGTAGACAAAACTATCGTTATATCCCAACTTCTCGTATGTCCAATACATATATTTGTAATGGCAAAAATACTCCAGAAGATATTATCAAAGCCACTAAATTAGGCTTGTATGCTGTTAGTTTCAACGGTGGTTCTGTTGATCCTACTACTGGTGAATTCAATTTTGGTTGTAGTGAAGCCTACATCATTAGAGATGGTAAAATTTGTGAACCAGTTAAAGGTGCAACCTTAATCGGTAAAGGTTCTGAAATCTTAAAGAAAATCGATATGGTCGCTAACGATTTAGATTTAGCCCAAGGTATGTGTGGTGCTTCTTCTGGTTCAATTAGAACAAACGTTGGTCAACCAACTTTAAGAGTGAGCGAAGTCACCGTCGGTGGCCGCGGAGGGGAGTTAAAATAATGAGTAAATATGATAAATTTTTTGCTTTAGCAAAAGAAGCAGGTTTAGAACAAGTCGAATTATTCATTTCTGAATCACACAGTTTACAAATTTCTTTATTCCACGGCGAAGTCGATGAATACAAAGATAATAATGGTTATTCAATTATGGCCAGAGGTATCTTAAATGGCAAATGTGGCAGCGCTAACGCTGACGTTTGGAACAAAGAAAAAGCAGCGTGGCTAGTTAACGAAATTGTTAACAACGCTAAAGTTATTGAAAACGATGATCCAATTTTCATTTTTAAAGGTTCTGATAAATATCACAAAGTAAATACTTTTAACAAAGAATTAGAACTAGTCTCCATCGATCAAAAGATGAAAGAACTCTATACTTTAGAGAAAGCATTAAAAGAAATCGATCCACGTATCGTAGAAGTCGCTGGCACTGAATATAGCCAAACAAGTGAAAAAGTTACATTAATGAATTCTAATGGCTTGAATTTAGTACAAAAGAGCAACTATTTTACCTTTGTTGCTCAATGTGTTGCTAAGCAAGGTGAACAAACAAAATCAGGCTATGATTTCTTCTTAGACAACGATTTTTCCAAATTCAACGCTCAAGAATTTGCAAAAAAGATTGTCAAAATCACTGTCGATCAATTAGGCGGTGAACCATGTGAAACAAATAAATACAAAGCGATATTGCATCCAGATGTTGTGACTTCATTGTTAAAAGCGTATATCGGTCACGCCGATGCTGAAGAAGTACAAAAACATTCATCCTTATTTATTGATAAGGTTGGTAAGAAAATTGCTTCTAGCAAAGTAACTATTGAAGATAAGCCATTAACAAAGAACGTTTTTGCAAGATGGTTTGATGACGAAGGCGTTGCTACAAGCAATAAGCCAATCGTTAAGAATGGCAAATTACAAACATACTTGTACAATTTAACAACCGCTGCAAAAGATGGTGTCGAAACAACAGGCAATGGCTTCGGCGGTGGTTCTAAACGTGGTATTGGTTCCGCTTTCTTATCATTAAAACCAGGCAAAAAATCGTTAGATGAATTATTTGAAATGGTTGGTAATGGTGTTTATATTACCGATGTTTCCGGTTTACACGCTGGCTTAAATCCACAAAGTGGAAACTTCTCATTACAATCCACTGGATTCATGATTGAGAACGGTAAAAAAGGCAAACCATTAGACTTAATCACTGTTGGTGGTAACTTATTAGACATCTTCAAAGATGTTCTTGAAGTTGGCAACGATGTGACAGTTTCTCCTTCCGGTGTGTCCGCTGAATCAGTCTTAATCAAGAAAATCGCGGTATCCGGTAAATAAAAAATCCTATTTAAAAATGACTGCTATAAAATGGCAGTCTTTTTTTATTGTCTTAACGCGTGTATAATAGACCTACCATGAAAAGCAAACTATCAAAATTAATCATTACTATTGGCGCAGTATTTTGCGTTGGCCTTGGTTTGGCCGTTAATCACAACCAACAGCCCAACAAAGTTGAAGCAGCACAGTACTTAAATAACTATCCTGCTTATCATTATGGAGGTAACTATTACAACACCATCGACTTTACTTCCTCAGAAGGTATGAATGGTAATTTAAGAGCATCTCTAACTTCATTAATTTACCCAAAAGGTTTTTATACCTATGGATCAAGTGGTGAAACGCACTTATCAACACAACTTCAGTATGCTGATGAAGATCCTAATAACAAGAGCAATATGATTTATCTCTATACTCGCGATTCAGTGAAAAAGAATGCAGCGAGCAGTTGGAATAGAGAACACGTATGGCCACAATCATTATCAAATAATAACTGGGGTACTGGTGGCGCTGGTACTGATATTTTGCATATTAGACCAACATATAACGACACAAACAGTAAAAGAGGAAATGATTTATATGGTGATAACCAAAAGTCTGGACCTCTTTATTACAACAACATGCTATACGGCTATAACGGTGGAAGATATTTCGAACCTTTAGATGAAGTTAAAGGGGACGTGGCGCGAATTGTTATGTATGTTTGGACAGCATACAAGACCTATTACACAAATATGCCAAGTATCTTAAACGTTTTCGAAAGCTATGATGTACTTTTGAAATGGCACACAATGGATAAACCTGACGTCATGGAAGGTAACAGAAACAATTATTCTGAAACTTCAAAACAAAAGAATCGCAATCCATTTGTTGATCACCCTGAATTAGCGTGGAAAATTTTTGGTGAAAAGGCTAGTTCAAATGTTGTATCTGCCTGTAAAGAAGCCTATCCTGCTGATGGACAAATTATTGTCGATGACAAAAATTTAGTTGGTATTTGGATTACTGGGGAGGCAAGAAAGAAAGATTACTATGCTGGTGAAACATTCAATCCAGATGGTTTAACTGTTACTGCTTATTATGATGACCAAACATCAAGTGAAATTAATGTAAATAACTGTACATGGTATCCAGATCCATTAATCGCTGGCGCAACATCAGTCACTTGTAGTTACCAAGGTTTTACCGCAGAATACGAAGGTATTACCGTTAGTGAAAGAGAAGTTCAAGGCGGTCAATTTAGCGTTGAATTTAAAAATAATGGTTCTGATTCTGGAACAGGAATCAGTGCAAACAACATTTCTAATTATTGGCAAAACAATACATTAGTTAAATCAATTAGCAATCCTGTGAAAATATACCCAGGTGCGAATGGTTTAAAAATAGGGTCTAGCAGCGCAGACGGCTCAATCACCTTCAACTTGGTTGATGACGCAAAAAACAATATCACCGATATTTCTGTCACCACTACCAAATATAGTGGCGGTGGCGCATTCATTGTAAAAGTAGGCAATACCACCGTTGCATCCGGAGTAGAAGCTGGATCTCTTTTCAAAAAACAACTTAACTATGTTTCTGCAGATACAATAACTATTTCAGGTACTAGTAGAATCTATTTAAACGCTATCGTACTTATCGCAGGAGATTCTGGCTCTCATACATCAAGTAGCAGTAGTCAATATTCTTCATCAAGTAGTTCATCTATTTCATCAAGCAATATATCTATCTCATCAAGTAGTTCATCAAGTGAATCAATAAGTTCTTCTAGTAAGGAAATAAGCTCTTCGAAAGAAGAAATAAGCTCTTCTAGTGAACAAATTAGTTCAAGCGAACAATTATCTTCAAAAGAAGAAATTTCCTCAAGTGAACTACCGTCTTCATCAGTAATAGATGAAAATAGTAGTACATCCGAGGCACCTTCAATCATCGATAGTTCTAATCCAGAACCATCATCAAAGGGCAGACCTGAAGTTGAAGAAAAGAGCACTGGTTGTAATGGCTCAGTAGTTATTTTGCCATTCACTGGTTTTAGTGCTCTTATCGGTTTAGTATTTGTATTTAGTAAAAAGAAGAAATAATTAATTAATTTCTAATTTATATCCTTCTAATTCCCAATCAGGATGTGCATCCACTACTTTTTGTAATGTTTCATTAAATAATGCAACTTCAGTAGCTTGTCTATTTTTTGGTGTGTGTTTGAAAGCGCGGTAAACATTATTTAACGCAATGATGCATTCACTTCTAGATTTGTCTAACAAACCAGACATTAATAAATAGGCACGAATAGAAGTCATAGAAACATCATTTGAGATTTCTCTTCTTTCAGAAACAGGGACTTCTTTATCGTAATATTCACGTGCTTCTTCAATGTTTTTGGTAATTAAGTTGATATAAATCTTTTGTGCTCTAGCGCGGATGAACACCTTTTCAGAAACACTGTCTTTAGCCCCGACAATCTTGTCTAAGATTTCTTCTGCTTCCGCATATTGTTTCTTATCTAAAAGTGTATAAACACGATTTAAGTTTAAATCCGCAGTGAAGTTAGTGATTTCATCAAATACTTTGATTTCAATATCAGTATTACCTTGTTCAATTTCATATTCCACTCTTAAAAGTTCATTGAAAGCTTCTTTGTTTTTAGGATTGCTCACCATAGTTAAACGGTAACCATCAGTGATGGAGTCGATGTGAAGTGGCACAATGTTATAAAGTAAAATCACTAATCCAATCGCACCAATGGTAAGAATAGCATAAGCAAGATCGCCCCTAATATCTTGGAAGCCCTTCATGACAGTAAATAGAATCATAACTGCGATAGCCTCAACCGCAAAGAAGAGTGAACCAAAGAAGAGATATGGGTATGGGTTTGCCTTATCAACCATATCTTTTTTAGGAACGATTCTTGTTTCGCCAGTTAAGCCATCAAACGAAGCAAATTTAAATTTAGTTTTGTTTTCAGTTTTATAAAAACAAAGACCAAGAATATTGACACTTAGAATGTCATATTTGCCAATTTTAGCGCCAAGCACGTGGGCCATTTCAAATAAGAAACCATTCAAAATAGCACCGAGCAAAACAGAACAAATAATATAGACAACATAACCAAATCCTTGGAATGTGCTATTAACAGAGTGTGTTTGTAAGACTGTTAAGCCAAAAATTACCGCTAGGACAATAATGCCAAGATAAACGATAATACCAGTAATGTCTTCCTTTTTCATAGTTGATAACCTCCTATAAACAGCTATTCAATATAGTCGTTAATACTTCCTCATCCATATCTTTCTTTGGATGTTTAATAACTCTTTCACCATTATTAGTGATGAGATTTACTAATTTTTTGATATCTGGTTCCATAATACCAAGATCTTTAAACGATTTTGGCATATCAAGAGACGCAAATAATTTTTCTATTTCTTCGATACCCGCTTTAGCGTTTTCTAATTTGCTTTCTTTATTGAGATCAAAGACATTTTTCGCTAAAGAATTAAATTTGTCAGTATCGTAAGTAACATAATATTTAGCCCAGGCTGGGAATAATACCGCTAGACCGGCAGCGTGAACAACTTCTGGGTATAAACCAGAAACAGCATGTTCTAGTTGATGCACGTATAATAAACTATCTTTTCCAATGCTTGTCAAACCATTATGTGATAAAGATGACATAAGCATCAATGTTGCGCGTGAATCATAATCAGTTGGATTATCAATCACGACCTTTGCTGCCTTCACTACGGATCTTAACAAAACTTCAGCAAATCCATCAGCAGGTTCATCCTTTGATGAAGGATTAAAATATCTTTCTAAAGTGTGCATCATAATATCAACAATGCCATAAGCAGTTTGAACTTTAGAAACACTATAAGTTAATTCAGGATTTTCAATAGCAAAAACTGGTCTTACCAAATCATCATTGAATCCTTTTTTAACTTGTTTTTCATCGTCTTGAATAACACATGAATTTGATAATTCACTGCCTGATGCTGAGATTGTAAGAATAACACCAATTGGCAAAGCATTTGTTGGTTTTGCTTTATGTAAATTAAAATCAAAGCTATCGCCATCGTAGAAATAGCCAACAGCGATGTTTTTAGCGGTATCTATGACCGATCCACCACCGATAGCAAGAATCATGCTAGGAACAAACTTTCGTGCCTCTTCGATGCCTTTATGGCATAAAACGATAGTAGGATTAGGACGAACGCCTTCTAAAATTTGATATTTCACATTTTTAGAGTTTAGAGATGCTAAAACGCGATCTAATAATCCATTTCTTTTGATTGAACCTTGGCCAATAACAATGTAGACACGTTTATATCCACGTTCATCACAAATTTGGCCAATAAGTTGTTCCTTATTCGCACCAAAATAAATTTTAGTAGGACTAACAAAATTAAAGTCTTTCATTACATTTTGTTCCTCCATTTGTAATCTAATAAATCCAGGATTTCTTTTCTCATATTTTCATCATTTTCAAAAGAAAAACACATTAGCATACCATCAAGAGTTTTACTTTTGTGAGTGGATAAATAATAGACAATGCTATTAGAGTATGCAAAAGCACGATATCTGACAATGTTCTTTTTCTCATTCAAATTGATACGCTTCGACTCTGAAAGATTGTTGATAAATCTATTAAACATACGATAACAAGTGTTATAGATAAATTCACTAAACAAGTCTTTAGCTGCAGAGTTAATCGTACCATCAATGAATGATTGATTACTTATATAGTAATTAAATATACAGGTTATCATTTCCTGGGAATTATGACATTCATCGATATGAGGAATTTTCTCATCAAGAAAAACTAACGCGAGCAAGTCGTATATATCGTTGAAATGATAATAGAACGTTTGTCTATGGACTTTGCAACGGCGAGTTAAAGCTGCTACCGATATTTCTTCTAACGGTAGTACAGACATCATATTCTTAAGAGTTTCTGCTAATCGATGTTCTGTCTTCACTTTTGTTTACAAACCTCTTTACTAATTTCTGCGCCAACCGCAGCGTTATTTAAAACTAAATGGATATTCGATTCTAGAGAATCTCCACCAGTTAATTCCACGATGGTTTTTAAAAGGAATGGGGTTGTATCTTTGCCTTTGATTCCTTGTTCGTTTGCCATCTTTAAAGCTTTTTCGATAGCTTCATTAATGACTTTGCTATCCATTGCGTATTGATCAGGAATTGGATTGGTAATTAAGATACCACCCGCTAAATTGTTCTTTCTCTTTTCTAAAATAATTTGTGCTGCTTCTTGATAGTTATCAATTGCATAGTCCACTTTTAAACCAGAATGAGAAGTATAGAAAGCTGGTAGCTCACTAGTTTGGAAGCCTAATACTGGTACACCCATTGTTTCCAAATATTCTAGTGTTAATGGTAGGTCTAAAATAGCTTTGGCCCCAGCACAGATAACTGTAACATTAGTCTTTGCTAGTTCTTGTAAGTCTGCAGAGATATCCATTGTTTCTTGTGCGCCTCTATGAACACCACCAATACCACCGGTAACAAACACTTCAATACCAGCTTGGTTAGCAATAATCATTGTGGAAGCTACTGTAGTTGCAGCCCACAATTTTTTAGCATATATAACAGGTAAATCTCTTCTTGAGGCTTTTAAAATACCTTTTCTTTTGCCAAATTCTTCAATTTCTTCAGGTGTCATACCAACAACTGGTTCACCATCGATGATACCGATAGTAGCAGGAATAGCACCATGATCTTTAATCATTTGTTCCACCCTTAAAGCGGTTTCCACGTTTTTTGGATAAGGCATTCCGTGACTAATAATTGTGCTTTCTAGAGCAACAACTGGTTGGTTGTTTAATATTGCTTGTTGGACAATTGGATTAATTTTCATTTTGAGTTTCTTCTCCTTTGTTGGTTTCGATAATTTTATAAATTGCTAAGTAAATAGCGGCAAACAAGACAATGATTATGACCATTGTTAAGCACGCTGGTCCACTCATTTCATAATATGGAATCATTAGAACGGGTTCTGGTTTGTTAAGATTCAATGCAAAGCTCACAATAGCAGTTACAATCAACACGACAGCATTAACGGCAGCAGAACAAATTAAGACAATGGTTCTATATTTAGTTAATGGTAAACATACTTTGTATAAGAAGACAGTTCCCAAAATGCTAAATGTGATAACACTCATTGCAACAGCGGTATCCCTGGAGTAAATACCAAGGTTAATAATTCCGTTCTTTTGCAACAAATAGAAACCAAATATTAGAAGTACACTGCTTATCAGTAAACTAGCAGCAGGCACTGCTTTTTTAAAGACATTACTTAAGAATTTTCCTTCTATTCTTTCACTATTCTTTTCTAACGCTATAAAGAAAGCAGCAAATCCACTAGTGACAATTTCCCACAAATATAAGTGATTGGTAGAGAATGGATATTGAATAGTTGGATCTTTTTCAATTAGCAAAGCAATAGTGAATACTAGTGTTAAGGTGAAAGCAAATATTGTTTTGGTAACAAATAAAGCTGCTGTTCTTTGCAAGTTATTAACTACACGTCTGCCTTCTTCTACTACCGCTGGTAATCTAGAGAAGTTAGAGTCCATTAAGATGATGTGTGAAACGTTTTTAGCAGCATCTGCACCACTTGCCATAGCAATCGAACAATCAGAACGTTTTAAAGCAAGAATATCGTTTACACCATCACCAGTCATAGCAACAGTGTGATTAGCTTCTTTAAGAGCGATAACTAAAGCTTCTTTTTGTTCAGGCGTCACCCTGCCAAAAACTGTATATTCCAAAGCAGCTTGTTTAACCTGTGGAATAGACATGCCCTCTAATGAAATGTATTTATCAGCGTTAGCGATACCTGCTTCTAGAGCAATTGAAGAAACTGTTTTTGCGTTATCACCAGAAATAACTTTGATATCAACACCATTCTTTTTGAACCATGCAAATGTTTCTAAAGCGTCTTCTCTGATGTGATCTTTGATAACAATAATAGCAATGGCTTCAAGTACACCATCGTATCTATTGTTTCTAATAGAAGAGGTGCCTTCGCCAAGAATTAATACACGGTAACCATCTTTTGTGAATTCTTCACATCTTTTGATAACGCCTGCCTTGTTATTAAGTGGCATAAATTCAGGAGCGCCAATAATAAATGTTTTGCCGCCTTTAAATGTTGCACCTGAATATTTGTTATCACTATTAAATGGCAACGACACCAAAACATCATTTGATAATTGTAAGTCGAACTCCGCTTTCAAAGCTTTAGCGGTACCATTTGCATCTCTCGTTGCGCACAAAACGTTAGCAACAGCTTGGGAGATGAATTCATCTGGTCGACTGGCTTTTAATGGGATAACTTTTTTAACAACCAAATTGCCATCGGTAATTGTGCCGGTTTTATCAACACATAGTGTATCTACTCTAGCGAGCATTTCAACTGAATAGAAATCTTGAACTTGAGCTTTTTTATTCGATAAGTTAATGACTCCTACCGCTAAAGCAGTGGAAGTTAACAAATATAAGCCACTCGGAATCATAGCAACTAAACTACTAGTCAGCGAAACCACACTAGCGGTTGTATCAATTTCAAATTTACCTTGTGTCCAGAAAGCAAGGAAAATGAAAGCCGCCATAGTAATAACGGTAATACCAATTACAAAGAATAAACGATTTAATGATTTCAATATTTCTGATGGTGAGCGTTTAAATTTATTAGCCTTAGCTTGGATGGAATTAGCAACACAATCTACACCAACTTTACTCGCCCTAATAAAAGCACTACCACTTGTGACAAATGTGCCAGAATAAACTTCTTCACCAACACCTTTATAAACATTAACTGATTCACCAGTAAGGAATGATTCATTAACGCCTACTTCACCTTGTAAAACAATACCATCTACCCCTATTTGTGAATCTTTTTCGATAAAGACGATATCATCTAAAACGATATCTTCCACACCGATTTGAGTTTGTTTACCATTTCTAACAACAAATGCTTTTGGTTGAGTAATAAGCCTTAATTTGCTTAATAGGCGTCTTGCTTTGATATCTTCATATAAACCAATCACGGTATTCGCAAATAGTACTACTACGAAGAACATGCCAGAATATAATTTGAAAATCAGCATGACAATTGCGATTACATAAAGAAGCACATTAAAGAAACTGAAAAGATTAGAAACAACAATTTCTAAATACGATTTGCCAAATGCTTTTTTACTCTTGTTAACAAGTTTTTGTTTCTTTCTAATTTGTACTTGCTCACTAGAAAGGCCTTGTTTCAAAGAAGCATTATATTGTTCGATATTGTAAGCTTTATTCATATGTGTACTTACATGATAAAAAAACTTGGTTAAAATTCCAAGTTTTTCCTATTATTTCTTATTGTCTTTTACTTCTAAAGTAATTTTTGATGATCTGTGAGCACTCATCTACGAGTACGCCACTAACAATTTCTGGACGATGATTTATATTGTTAGCGGTAAGCACATTAATCGAACTTCCGAATGCCCCACCTTTCATATCAGGAGCGCCATAGACGACTTTATTAATTCGAGATTGAATAATAGCCCCGGCACACATTAAACATGGTTCAATAGTGACATAAAGATCACAATCTACCAACTGCCAATCATTTAGAATTTCAGAGGCTTTTTTAATCGCTAATGTTTCAGCATGACCTAAAGGATTATTTGTTTTATCTCTTTGGTTATGCGCTTTTGCGATAATTTTATCATCTTTAACAATGACACAACCGATGGGTACTTCATCCTCCAAAGCGGCCAATTCCGCTTCACGTATCGCCTCTTTCATGTATTTTTCGTAGTTTTCCATATAGTTTAAGAAACCACCGCACATGAACATAATACTTAAGGCTGCTACATTCCTGTCCTGACCTGGTTCATACACATTCATCGCGATGGCAAAAAGATTATAGCACTTATTATCGTTAATAAAAAGGAACTGCTATTCCTTTTTTGGTTTTTTGCAGTTCCTTTTACATTTCAAATGTATGATTTACTACTTTGGTGGAAGTAAATCCCAATCTGGGAAACCTTTGGCGTAAGTATCATAGTCTTCAAGAAATTCGTTATTTTGTTCAGCTTCTAACATTTCTTGTTCTAAATCGCCAAATTGATTTGCGAGATCACTCATAGCGTCATCAAGACCTAAGCCTGCTGCTAAATCTTCTAATGGTTCTTCTTCAGCATCTTCGGATTCTTCTTCTAATTCTTCCTCTTCAGACTCTTCATCGAGTTCTTCTTCGAGGTCTTCTGACTCTAATCCTTCATCGAGTTCTTCCGCTTCTTTTTGTTCAGCAGATTCTTCATAGCCACAGAATGGGCATGCAGTGCCTTCATATTCTGAACCACAACGTGGACAAATTTTTGCCATATTTATTACCTCCATTAAAGTGTAGAAACAACAGCGCCTTCTGTTTTTCTTGTTTCATCGAAGTTAGCAACGATTGTGTTAGCTTCTAAACGAGCATCAAGGGCGTTGTTAAGTATCTTAACATTGCTAGCCTTACGTTTATCAAAGTATTCTTTAATATTGTGTCTATCAAGAGCGTTCTTCTTTAATTCGCCTTTACCTTTGGCAAACAAGACGATACCAAAGATAAGAACCACACCAACAACACAGCACATAGAAATGATGCCGGCTTTCTTTAATTTAGTAGCTTTTTCATCACTAATTTTACTCAAAGCTTCATCTCTTGTTTGATCATATTTTTGTTCAAGAGATTTTACTAATTCTTCTCTATTTTCAGCGTTGACTGTTTTAGCTTGCCATTCGATAGCTTTAATACCGTTTGGATTGTTTTTGTAATAAACATCGCTGAGTTGAGCAGAACATTTTTCTTTCAATATGAGATCGATTTCTTCTGGATAAGCTTCCTTATCAACAGAAACGAATTCTTCGAAAGCAGAGTTAATGTAATTTCTTAACAATAAGACCGCTGTCTTTTTAGCAGAATCTGGAGCTTTTGGATTACTAATAGCTTCACTTAATCTAGCGACAAAGCTAACGTTTTGATCAACTCTTTGCGCTTTGATGGAATTGATTAAGCGTCTTGCTTCTTCTTCGTCACCATTGAGTTCTTTAACGAATGTTAAATATTGTTCTTCATCACGAAGTTTCTCTTCTTCTTCGCCATCATATTGTTGAACAAGTCTTAATAATTGTTTATCAATTGCTTCAATAAGGGCTTTTGTATCAATTTTTTTGTTAACAATGGTACGAATATTGTCTTTAACACCATTATCTCTTTCTGCGGCGTTAATTTTAGAAAGATAGGCGTTCATTTCTTTGAATTGTGGACATAAATATTTCAAGTTGAAATACTTTTCGCCTTCCAAGTCACAGCAATAGCCGTTGAACATTTTTAACCAATATTCTTTTTGCTCTTGTTCGAAGTCTGGATTTCTATCCATGAGGGTTTTCATCCAGTTGTTAATGTGGTCATCACAAATATGATCGACGTCTTCACCAAAGATATGGTTCGAATAAGCATCGATATACGCAACAACGCTTTCTTTCATATTTGATGGATCTTGTAAAGCAAAGTATCTATTTAGCCATTGGAATGATACATCGCTACCTTTGCCACCTGCTTGGATACGTCCTGCGTTAACACGACGTGTGATGAGAGCAAATAACAACGATGTCTTTTCTTCATCTCTTTCCATTGCGACTTTTAAAGCGCGTTCCGCAAGTGTTCTGTTGTCCGAAATCCAACCTGCTAAAGCAATTAATGCTGGGGCTAACCAATAACCAGGAGCACTAATCATTAATTCTTCAGTACATTTGGAAATGGTTGTTTTGGTGATAAGACCTAAGTCGTTTGCCTGTAAAATACCAAGCATGTATTCTCTAACTAACTTGTGAGAACCAAACTTGTCTTCGAGTTCTTGACGAACACGAATGATTTCTGTGAGGGCTCTTTGAAGAGCATCACGTAATCTCGCACTTCTTTCCATCTCGATGAGTTGGTTTTGTACGAATTCAATTTCTTTCATTGATTCACGGTGTGCAGCATTAACTTCAGAGCGAATCTCATCGACAGCGTTTCTAAGGTCTCTTCTGACATCTTCGATTCTGCGATATACACCGGATAAATCAACATAGTTGTTGCCCATATGTTTTACCTCCAATTTTAATTAGGCATTATTTAGCCGCTTCAGCAAGAAATTTCGCCAAATAAGCATTATAAGCGGAAACAAATTTAGCGTTTAAAGCTTGATCTTTAATAGTTTTGAATATTGCTCCGATTGGTTCCACTACTTCTTGTTGAATGCGGGCGGTTTTTGTTTTTAAGAAGAATTTATTACCCACGAATGGGGAATCAGGATTCTTTAACAAGGCTGTATAAAGTGCATACCATGTCTTTGGAATATTGGTTTTCTTAGTGATTTCCAAATATAGGGAAAGCATCTTTGATGTGAGCCATGCGTATGATTGTTTGCCCATAATAGCAAACGGACAGAAAGCCTCAACAAATTCCGCTAATTCGTTGGGGTCATCGTATTCTAAAAATTTAGCAAGAAGTTGTTCTTCGTAAATAGAAGAATGCGAAATTGTTTTAATAACAAATTGTTTAAACATTTCTTCTTCTTCAATTTCGAATTCTGCAGCAGGGACTATTCTATTGAATAAGTCATCCAAACTTCTGCTGTTTTTAACTTCTGAACGAAAGGCTTTGTAATAGTTTGTTATATAAAGAGCGGCCACATTATCATTTGACATTGAGATAACGGTTTCTGCACATGTTTTAGCACTTTCAAAATTGCCACTTAAAAACAATCTTGCACCTTCTTCCAATGTCAAAACTGCGTTAGGTGATGCGGTTAAATGTCTCTTTGGAAAAACTACTTCAGATCCGCACATCATGCACACACCCCTTCTGGTTTTCAGATCGAGCTGTGCACTATCAAATGCTGTACCACAGTGCGGACAAAGATATAGATTAGCTTCCATAAACTACTATTTAGTGGCCATTAAGATTTGGTTTCTAGTTTTTAAAATGCGTTCTGCATCATTGATGGCTTTAAGAATTTCTTCTTTTTCAACACCACTATTAACCATATCATTAATTTGTTGAATCTTTTCTGAAAATTCTACTTCTTTCTCAATTGTTGAAGCATTTGTTGCAGGAGAAGAATAATTAACGTTGTCTTGAAGCGAGGCGAGTTTTCTTTTAACTTCTTCATCTTGAGCAGCATCTTTAATTGAGTTAATTTCAGCAGCATATAATCTGAATTGTTTAACTCTCGCTTCTCTTCTAGCAGTATTGTCTTCTGTTCTTGAGAGAGTTCTATAAGAAATAAGTAATGCAGCGGCAAATAAAAGAATTAAAACACTGTTAAGGACAATAATCCAAACAACTTCTTTTGAAGGAATAAAAACTGCAATAAGGTTAATAATAAAAGCAATAGCAAAGTAACCACATACTGAGAAAAACATTGGAAGAGTGGATACGAAATTGTTTTTGCTTTTTAGTGGAATAAATGTGATAGCACCTGTAATAACAAATGCAACACTAATAAAGATATACCCAACCCATTGGCCTGCCTTCACTTCATCAATGTGTGTAGCGGTAATAGGCCAGAAAATAACGTTGAAAATTGCAAATGCAATAATAACGATAAGAAGTGGTAATCTACCATTAATTAATTTTTTCATAAGATTATTTCCTCTTTAAATTATTAATTATTAACCAATTTTTGTTCCACATTCTGGGCAGAATTTTGCACCAGGTGCTAATTCTTTACCACAATTTGGACAAACGTTTGCGCCTAATTTAGCGCCGCAGCTTGGACAGAATTTTGCGTTAGCAGGAACTTGTGCACCGCATTGTGGGCAAACATTCATGGCAACTGCAGGATTACCACAGCTTGGGCAGAATTTAGATCCAGCAGGAATCATAGCGCCACATTTACTACATGGTGTACCTGATTGTGGTTGTTGTTGAGGAACCGCATTAGGATTGGTGGCGTCATTCATCATGTTGCCCATAGCATTACCCATAGCAGGTCCCATGCCTAAGCCCATACCAAGACCCATGCCCATACCCATGAATTGTCCAGTTGACGCTTCATTGGCAGCGGCTTTGTTCATTGCAGCAAGAGTTTCTTGTTGTTGATATGTATAGCCTTCACGTGCTCTCTTACGGGCAAGCGCTTCGGATTCAATATCCATGGCTTCTGCTTCTGCTTTAGCTTTGATAACTCTTTCTTTTCTTTGTCTAACGACTTCGTAATCTTCTGCTGGAACATTAATGGTATTGAATGAGAAGTGCTCAATAGCAATACCTAAATCTGCAAAGATTGGTTCCATTTGTGCTTGTACAGCTTCAGATAATTCTAATAGTCTTGGGGAAACATCGAGGACACTGACTTTCTTTTCAACCAAGACGTTACCTAAAATTGTATTGGCATGTAAGATGATTCTGCTCTTGATGTAAGAGGCTAATTCCTTTTTGGTGAAAGAACCAGCGGTTTTAACAACCTTTTCAAAGAATTTAAGAACATCTTTACCATCTTTATCGGCATTGTTGACTCTAGCACCAAAATAACCAGCGTATCTTACGTGGATTTGAGCACCTTCAACAGGATCATTCATTTCAATTGGGTTAATTGAACCGAATGGAATTTCTTGAAGAGGTGATGTGTTGATGAAATAGACTGTACAGTGATAAGCTGATACACCATTTGATAACATTGTTTTCCATTTTTGTAAGAAACGGAACATGCTGTTGTTTGATTCATCCAAGGTATAGTGGCCTGGAAGGAATGCATGCATTTCGCCTTCGTTAATAAAAACGGCGACTTGGGAAGGTGCAACTAAAAGTTGAGCCTTATTGCTGAAATCTTCTTGAGGATGTTTATAGGCTATTATCTCATGAGCCGCTTCATCCCGTGGTTCGTACTTGATTACTTCAATTTCCATAGTAACTCCTTTAAAGCTTATATTAATTAACAATTAATTTCAGAAGAATAGGTAGAGTTAAAAAACAGAGTTGGTATTAAATTTGAAACACTCTTACTCGTTTTTCATAGTAAATATACTTCTTTAAGCTAATTTCAATTATATTGTAATGCGAGCGCATACACAAGATTTTTTTGCAAGCGGACGCGTACATGAAAAGGCAAATAAAATGGCTGTTATCACCATGAGGTTTTAACAGCCATTTTGTTAAATGATAGTTAAATTATCTAACTTTCTTATCAATTGTGTAGGAATCGATTTCTTCAATTTCTGAGCCTGAGGTACCTTTTAATCTGAAAGCTTTAACTTCTAATTGTTCGTCTGTGACGTGGAGATTGATGAATGTACCTGGATCTGCTTTTTCTCTAACTTGCCAAATATGGTCTTCATATTGTTTTGAAGCAATGTCATAGAATTTAGGACCAGTAGCACCAACCATTGAAAAAATTGTTCCATTTGGATTTGGTGTTGTATCAAAGTTCTTTAATTGATCAGGTGTGTAAGTTCCATCTAAAACCATTGGGTTAGAACGATTGTAAGCATGGTCGTGTCCATTTAATGCTAAGTCAACTTTGTATTCTGCGAAGATTGGAGTGAAGTTATCTCTAACGATTTTTTCTTTCCATTTATCGCCTTCTCTACCACCGAATGGGCCAATATGCATTGTTGCAACGATGAAGTCAACATCATCTGCATATGTATCCAAAACTTCACGGAGCCATGCTGTTTGAGCTGTGTAGCTACTATCTTCAATTAATGTATTCAATGAGATGAATAATAAACCATTATAGATATAGAAATATGAATTGGATTTATTAACATTTTCTTCGAAACCATTTCCTGGATTTGCGATATAAGCGTTAAATACTGTTGCTTCGCCGAAGATGTAGTTATTCATTCCAGGTTCGTTGTGATATGTATCGTGGTTACCTTGTGTAGCACCGACGATTTTATATTTGTTGAATTCTGTAGCAACTGACATATAGTCTGCAATTTCACCAGGTTCTGCACCGATGTAGTTGACTAAGTCACCACAGTTGAAGAAGAATCTGTGATCTGGATCGTATTCATTAGCAGCATTAAATGTTCTTCTCATACTGACGTGTTCAGCGTGTTGAGGGTCAGAAGCAACTGTAAATGAGAATTCTGTACCTCTTTCACCTTCTGCTGTTAAGTGGTAATAAGTATCTGACCATGCACCATCAGCACCCACTCTATAGATGTACTTTGTGCCTGGTTCAAGATTATCGATAGCTGCTCTAAAGATATCTCTGTCTGGATAGTTACCAATAGTTTTTGCTTCTACTGAGAATGTTCTGCAATCACCTTCAACGTTATGAGCATATGTGAAGTCTGTATCGTCTTCTGTGGTGATTTGAACTCTTTGGTTAGTTGAGCCAACTTCATTGTGCCATTGAACTACTAATTGGGATGAAGCATCTTGGCCATAACTGTTATAAATGTTTTGAGGCATTGCGTGTTCGGAACCATCATCTTCGTAATATTCGATTTCTCTTTGTTTTGAAGAAGTACCTTTGTTGGAGGAATTGTTGTTACTGCATCCAACAACACAGAGAGTTGAAATAATTCCGAGCAAAAGGAATTTTGTGTTTTTCATAATTTACTCCTATTTCTTAAATGAAAATCTATATTAATAATATAGGTAAACACAAAAAGTATAAAGAAATTTCTAATTTTGTATATAAGAAAAGGGGCTTTATTCGGTTGAAACATCAAATAGCCCCTATTTTTTTACTTTTTAACTGGTTCTAACTTTTCAAGTCCGCCCATCCATGGTCTTAAAACTTCAGGAATGATGACTGAACCATCCGCTTGTTGATATTGTTCAAGAATAGCAGGGAAGATACGAGATGTTGCTAAACCAGAAGCGTTTAATGTATGCACGTATCTTGTCTTTCCGGTAGCACTATCTCTATAACGGCACATTGTTCTTCTTGCTTGATAGTCTCTAGCGTTACTGGCAGAACTGACCTCTTTATAGATACCCATGCTTGGTAAATAGACTTCGATATCATAAGTTCTTGCCATGGAGTGAGAAATATCACCAGCGGCTAATTTACTAACTTGATAATGTAATCCTAAACCAGCGACTAAGGATTCAGCTTTGCCAACCAATTCTTCGAAAGCGGCATCACTATCTTCTGGTTTAGTATATTGAACCATTTCAACTTTATCGAATTGATAACCACGGATCATGCCTCTTTCTTCAGTTCTATATGAACCCGCTTCTCTTCTGTAGCAAGGAGTGTAGGCAAAGAATTTCTTTGGTAAATCTTCTTCTTTTAAAATTTCGTCACGATAGATATTAACTAAAGCTGTTTCAGCAGTTGGAAGAAGGAATCTTTTTGGTTCTAAACCTTCAAGCCAGAAAACATCTTCTCTGAATTTTGGGAATTGACCTGCACCGAAACCAGAAGCTTCATTTAATAAGTGTGGAGGTAGGATAAATGTATATCCATCTTTAATATGCTCAGAAATGAAGTAATTTAATAATGCCCATTCAAGTCTTGCGCCTAAATTTGTATAAATCCAAGCACCACGTCCTGCGATCTTTGCGGCTCTGTCATAATCAATAAGTCCCAAGGAAGTAGCGAGTTCGACGTGATCTTTCATCGGGAAATCAAATTCTGGTTTTTTACCAAACACTTTGATTGGTTTATTGTTTTCTTTTCCACCACCTAATAAATCATCATCAGGAATGTTTGGAAGTTCTGCTAAAAAGTTAAAAATCTTTTGTTCTAATTCTTTTAATTCATCATCACTTTCTGCGTTCTTAGCGGCGATTGCCTTGACTTGTGCAAAGATTTTGCTGACATCTTCACCGTTTTTCTTGGCTTGAGGAACACTAGCAGAAAGGCGATTCATTTCCGCTTTGTTGCCTTCGACAAATTGGATTAATTCTTTCTTTCTTTTATCCCATTCTAATAATTCTGTAAAATCAGCATCCCATAGTTTTTTCTTTAATGCTTCTTTAACAGCTTCTGGATTTTCACGAATTCGATTAATATCAATCATAATCAATTTCTCCTTAATGTATTTTTCTTGTCAGTGAGTGCTTTATAAAAGCCTATTAATTCCTGACCAAATGTTTCCAAATTTCGTGAAGCAATTTTGTTATACGCTTCTTCGGTTGTAGGTTTAATTTTTCCGTCTAAATAATCTAAGCATAATGAGGTTAATGTTTCAGAGAATTCTGCAACATAAGCGGTTTTTTCATTTTCTAATGCTTCTGGACAAATGGCATTTTTTCTAACAATCAACTGGCAATTAGATGCCATAGCTTCTTCTAAAGAAATGAAACCCGCAAAGTTATAGCCTGGGAGCATAAAGACATCAGCATTTAGGAACATGCTACGATAGATATCATCGGTCGGAATACCAATGAAGTGCATGTTTTTAGGCGAACTTCTAATAATTTTTTTAGATCTTCTACTATTTAAAGCAAATGATTCATCGCCTACGTAGTAGAATGTTACGTCAGGTCTTTTAATCGCAGCGTCAATAACAGCGTGAATACCTTCTAAGTTATAAGCATATTCACCTAACGCTAGGACTAATTTCTTATTTTTGTCTTCTCTAAAATAACGATAGAAAAGTTCTTTTTCATCTTCTCTAGAGAAATTAAATCTTGATAAGTTGACACCCGGCATACATATTTCAATCTTACGATTAACACCATTAGCGATTAATAGTTCTTTAGCGGATTCACATGGAACGAGAATTAAATCTGCTTTATTGAGCATTCTTAACGCTTTTGGTTTTAAGGTAGAGATTCTTTTACCGTCTTTACTTTTATAATTAAGGAAACGCGTGCTAGGATCAGCTTCACCAAACAAAGCAGAAACTACCACAGGAACCTTTCTTTCAACGGCAATGTTTAGCTTATTTTCATCGTCAGGTGACATGAAATGGGCAACATCATAATCATCATAAATGTTTGATGTGAAGACACTATTGGAAACTTCAAGGGCGCCTTTGATGGTTTTGCGCATTCTAGCGCCCTCGAAATTATCATGTTTTTGACTAGGTTGAAAATAAACTAGTACTTTCATGGATTATTCCTCGACTGGAGTATTTTCGTCGTTGGCGGCTTCTTCTTCGCCTTCGATTGGTTCTTCTTCATCGCTTTCTTCTTCAAATGGAACAATAGCGATGGAAGAGACTTTCTGTCTACCTTCAAGGTTAATAATCTTAACACCTTGTGTATTTCTGGAAGATTGTCTGACTTCTGATAAGTGTGTTCTGATAACGATACCATAGTTAGTGATAACCATTAAATCATCATCGTTGGAAACACTACGTACTGCCACAATCTTACCAACTTTATCGGTGGATTTAAGAGTGGAAACACCCTTAGCACCACGTTTGGTAATACGATATTCAGAGAAGTGTGTCATCTTACCAAAACCTTTGTCGGTAACGACTAAGATTAAATCACCTTCATAAGCGGCAGTAACACCAACAGCTTCAGCGCCTTCTTCTAAATCAATACCGATAACGCCAGATGCTGTACGGCCCATTGGTCTAACTTCATCAACTGGGAAGTTAACCATTTTGCCTTCGCTTGAAGCGATACCAACAATTGTATCGATATAGTAATTATCAATATCTTCTGCTTTTGGTTCATTAACCAAAGTGAATGTTGCAGCATTGTTTTCATCGAGAGACATTGTGTAATACTTTGTTTCTGGATCAAATTCACTGTTGGCTTTCATCTTGCTTTGGACTTCTTTAACAGCGAGTAAGTTATCACCTTCTCTTAATGTGATAGCGATCTTACCATTTTGTCTGATTGATTCATATTCACTAATAGCGGTTCTCTTAACAATACCGTCTTTAGTGAAGAACATAAGGAATCTGTAATCTAAATATTCATCAACTGGGATAATGGATTTAACATTTTCACCTTTTTCAATGTTGATTAAATTGATGACAGGGATACCTTTACCTGTTCTTTGATATTCTGGGATTTGATAGCCACGGATACGGTAAACTTTACCTAAATCTGTGAAGAATAAGAGGTCCGTGTGTGTTTTTGTGTAGACCATGAGGTCAACAACATCGTTTTCGTTTAATGATGTACCGCGGATACCACGGCCGCCTCTATGTTGTGCTTTAAAGTCGTCAATGCTGAGACGTTTGACATAGCCACCTCTTGATAAAGTGATAACGATATCTTCTTGTGGGATTAAATCTTCATCATCGATGTTAGCGGCAACACCAGAGATTTCTGTTCTTCTTTCATCACCGAATTTAGCTTTAATTTCTTCTAATTCTTTGATAACGACTTCAATTTCGTTTTCTCTAGAAGAAAGGATTCTCTTATATTCAGCAATGTTGGCTTCTAATTGTTGTCTTTCAGCGATTAATTTATCAGTTTCAATACCAGTTAAACGACGTAACGTCATCGCTAAAATAGCGTTAACTTGTAATTCAGTGAATTCATATTTCTCCATTAAAATCTTTGTAGCTTCTTCTGGAGTAGCGCTTTGTTTAATGATGTCGACGATATCATCAATATTGTCATGGCATTTAATTAAACCGATAACAATATGGTCACGTGCTTCATCTTTATCTAATAAGAATTGTGTTCTTCTTTCGATAACAGAGACTTGGAAGTCTAAGTATTGTTGAAGCATGACTGGTAATGAGCAAACCTTTGGTGCATTATCAACTAAACAAAGATTGATAATACCAAAGCTGACTTGTAAGTTTGTTAATTTATACAATTGGTTCAAAAGAACTTCTGGAATAGCATCTCTTTTTACTTCAATAACTACACGGATGCCGTCTTTATTGGATTCATCACGAATATCAGAAATACCTTCAATGACTTTATCACGGACCAATGTGGCCATGTTTTCAATCATGTTGGCTTTATTAATGCCATAAGGAATTTCATCAACAATAATACGTTTTAAGCCATGTTCTCCGCGTTCTTCAATATGACATTTACTTCTAATAGCAATGCTACCAGTACCTGTTTCATATGCATCACGGATACCACTTTTGCCTAAAATAATAGCACCTGTTGGGAAGTCAGGACCTTTAATGTATTCCATTAATTCTTCGGCAGTAATTTCTGGATTTCTTGCAATTGCAACAACACCATCAATAACTTCACCTAAATTGTGTGGTGGAATATTTGTGGCCATACCAACAGCAATACCACTGGAACCATTAACTAATAAGTTAGGAATTCTACTTGGTAAAACGGTTGGTTCTTGGTCAACACCATCATAGTTATCCATGAAATCAACGACATTGCAGTTAATATCACGGACCATTTCTAATGCTAATTTAGCCATTCTGGCTTCGGTATATCTGTAAGCAGCTGGTTCATCACCATCAACACTACCAAAGTTACCATGACCTTCTACGAGCATATATCTCATAGCGAATGGTTGAGCTAATCTAGCTAAAGCACCATAGATTGCAGAGTCACCGTGAGGGTGATATTTACCCATAACGTCACCAACGATACGAGCGCATTTCTTAAATGGCTTATCAGGTGTATTGCCAGTTTCGGACATTGAATAAACAATACGTCTATGAACTGGTTTCATACCATCTCTAACATCTGGGATAGCACGAGCGACGATAACACTCATCGCATAATCAAGGAAGGATTCTTGGACTAATGGAACTGTATCGACATCAGTTAAGCCTGCAACGATGCCAGCTTCAAGTTCTTGTTCTTCTTCAGCAGAAACTTCAGTTTCTTCTTCGTTTTCAGTTTCTTCTTCTAAAACTTTATTTTCTTCATCTAACAACATAATGAACTCTCCTTTCCTTACTAAATATCAAGATTCTTCACGAATTTAGCGTTTGCGTGAATGAAATCCTTACGTGGGTCAACATCATCGCCCATTAAGTCAGTAAAGACTTGTTCCGCTTTGATGGCGTCAGTTAATGTGACTCTAATCATCTTGCGGTTTTCTGGGTCCATAGTTGTTTCCCATAATTGTTCAGCATCCATTTCACCAAGACCTTTATAGCGTTGGAATGGATAACCTGGTTTTAATTTTAATTTTTCTTTGATTGTTTCTAATTGATCATCGTTGTAGGCGTAATATTGCTTACCATGATATTCAACTTTATATAGAGGAGGTTGTGCGATATAAACGTAGCCTTCAGTAATTAAAGGACGCATAAATCTGTAGAAGAAAGTTAATAATAAGATACGGATATGACTACCATCGACATCAGCATCGGTCATGATGACGATTTTGTGATATCTAATTTTGGAAACATCAAACTCTGGATCAATGCCACCACCGATAGCGGTAATCATGTTACCGATTTCAGCATTAGCAAAAATTCTCTTAGCTTGAGCTTTTTCAACGTTTAAGATTTTTCCACGAAGTGGAAGAATAGCTTGTGTTTCTCTGTTTCTACCATTCTTTGCTGAGCCACCAGCGGAATTACCTTCGACGATGTATAATTCACATTCTTCTGGTTTTTTGCTTGAGCAGTCTGCTAACTTACCTGGAAGAGTGGTAAGATCAAGACCACCTTTACGTCTCGCTTCTTCACGAGCTCTTCTCGCTGCTAAACGAGCATTTGCAGCACCGATAATCTTCTCCATGATTGTACGGGCTAGCTTTGGATCTTCAAGGAAGAATCTATTTAATTGTTCACCAACAATTTGGGAAACAATTCTACGAACTTCCGAGTTACCTAATTTTGTTTTTGTTTGTCCTTCAAATTGTGGGTTTGGATGCTTAACAGAAATAACACAGGTTAAACCTTCAGTGATATCGTCATATGTTAAATCATCTTCGCCTTCTTTTAAGAACTTATATTCTCTAGCGTAGTTATTAACAATTCTTCTCATTGCATCTTTGAAGCCTGTTTCATGCATACCACCTTCGTGAGTATGAACGTTATTACAGAAAGAGAAGATGTTTGATGAATAGCCATCATCATATTGCATAGCGATTTCAGCATATACATGTGCTTCATTTCCGCTTGCTAAAGTGATTGGATAAGTACCCTCACAATAGATAACATCATCAAATAATTTGGTTTTATGGTTATTAATGAATAAGACGTATTCTTTAATGCCACCTTTGTAGCAGAATTCTTCGTGAACTAATTCTTTTTCTCTAGCGTCTTCAACGATAATCTTGATGCCTCTATTTAAATAGGCAACTTGTCTCATTCTGTCACGAATTGTCTCATAATCATAATGTGTTGTATCGGTAAAAATAGAACCATCTGGTTTGAATGTAACGGTTGTGCCGTTCTTTTCAGGATCACATGTGCCAATTTTCTTTAAGTGTTCAACGATTTTACCACCATTAACGAACCTGATGTAATAAACACCACCGTCTTTGTTAACAGTGACTTCACACCATTCAGATAAGGCATTAACAACAGAAGCACCAACACCGTGTAAACCACCGGATACTTTATAGCCGCCACCTTCACCGAATTTACCACCAGCGTGTAAGACTGTATAAACAGTTTCAA
>JAKSVL010000040.1 GCA_024407995.1 Bacilli bacterium
AGGTGTTATAATCATAGAAATGAAAAAAGTATTTCTCTTCTTATTAGCGGCATCTTTAACATTTTTCACCATTATTTTTTCAGTTTCCGCTTTTTCGGTAAGAAAAGAATATCCATATAAAGTTGCTATGGTCACCAGCTATGCTGATGTTGATGATAATTCTTTCAATCAACAAACTTATGAAGGCTGTAAAGAATGGTGCAACAAAAACGATATCCCATTTTCCTATTTTAAACCTGCTTCTAATTCCGATGTTGAAAGATTAAAGTCAACCGAACTCGCCATTGAAAGAGGATATAACGTTTTATTTTTACCTGGTTACAATTTTGCTCCTATTATTGCTCAAATGTCATCAAGATATTCTGATGTTACTTTTATTGGTATTGATATTGCTCCCAGTGATTTTCCTAGTGGCTATACACCCACTGAAAATATTTTTTGCTTTAGCTATCACGAAGAGCAAGCTGGCTATTTAGCAGGCTATGCCGCTGTTAAAGAAGGCTATCGAAAGCATGGCTTTTTAGGCGGCATGGAAGCGGAAGTTGTTACCAGATTTGGCTATGGATATGCACAAGGAATGAATGATGCCGCAGTAGAACTAGGCTTAACAGAAAAAATGGATTTAAATTTTGTTTATAGTGGTCAATTCTATGGCGATAATGATATTACAAAGTACATGGATAACTGGTATAAAACCGGTACAGAGATAGTTTTTGCCTGTGGAGGAAGTATTTATACTTCTGCTGCTTTAGCGGCCAAAGACAATGGTGGCAAAGTGATTGGTGTTGATGTTGACCAATCAATAATAATGGATAAAGACTATGGCAAAGGTATTTGCCTTACTTCTGCGATGAAAGGCATCGCTGCGACATGCAAGATGTCATTAGAATTAATGTCTCAAGGGGTTTGGGAAGAAGGCTCTTTCGCTAGACTTGGCCTTGTTTCTAGTACTGATTTAGAGTCAAATTATGTCGGTCTTCCAATTGATACTTGGTCTATGAAAAATTTCACAATTGATGAATATAAAGTTATAGTGGATGAGATTATTAATGGTATTAGAGCAATTGATCCAAGCACTGATAAAGTACCAAGCTATGAACATGTAAATATTAGATTGTTAGGAAATATCAAATAATGGCAGCCGAGTATACAATTGAAATGATTAATATCACAAAAAGATTCGCTAACATTGTGGCTAACGATCATATTTCATTGCGCATTGAAAAAGGTGAAATATTAGGGCTCTGTGGTGAAAATGGTGCCGGTAAATCCACCCTTATGTCTATTTTGTTTGGCTTATTTCAGCCAGATGAAGGGGAAATCAGAAAAGATGGAAAAGTAGTGGAAATCAAAAATCCAAATGATGCTACTGCCTTGAACATTGGCATGATTCATCAACATTTCAAACTAGTTGAAGCTTATACAGTTTTACAAAATATCATTTTGGGTTCAGAACCACTTTGGGAAATTAAGAAAGATAAGCTAACCATATTTGATAGATTTTTGAATTTTATTAATAAAAAAGTTTTAAAAATCATTGATTACAAAGCCGCGAGCGATAAAGTTCAAAAGATCGTTGATAAATATGGTTTTAACATCGATTTGAACGCAAAAATTTCTGATATTTCAGTAGAAATGCAGCAAAAAGTAGAAATTATTAAAACGCTGTACCGTGATAATGATATTTTAATTTTTGATGAACCGACAGCGGTTTTAACTGAGCAAGAGATTGATGGCTTACTTAAAATTATGCTTAATCTTAAAAAAGAAGGAAAATCTATTGTTTTCATTTCTCATAAAATGAACGAAATTTTTAAAGTGTGTGATCGCATTACTGTTATTAGAAAAGGGCAACATGTTAAAGATTTATTAACTAGCGAAACTACTAAAGAAGAAATTTCTATGTTAATGGTGGGCAGAGAAGTCAAACTTGATGTTGAAAAACCAGCGCCAAATATTGGAAAAGAAATATTAAGAGTCGATAATCTTTCTTTAATCGATAAGGAAACTAAAAAGAAAATAGTGAATAATGTTTCCTTTAATGTTAGAGAAGGTGAAATTGTTACTATTGCAGGCATTGATGGTAATGGGCAACAAGACCTAATTTACGCTATTACGGGTATTAATCAGGCTAATTCTGGTAAATTGTTCTTTAATGGTGAGGATATATCGAGTTATTCCATTAGAAAGAAAAATAGAATTGGATTATCTCATATTCCAGAAGATAGACATAAGCATGGTCTCGTTTTAGATTATTCAATTAACAAAAATGTTGTTTTAAAAGAATATAATTTAAAGCAATTTTCAAAATATGGATTTATCAAAGATAAAGAAATCAAAAAATATAGCAAAGGAATTATCGAAAAATTTGATGTTAGAGCGTCAAGCGAAGGCGACACTGTTACTAGAACAATGTCTGGTGGCAACCAACAAAAAGTTATTATTGGTCGTGAATTAACTAGAAAACATGATTTGGTTATTGCTGTTCAACCAATCAGAGGCCTTGATATTGGCTCTATAGAAACAATACATAACATCTTACTTAATGAAAGAAATTCTGGAAAAGCAGTACTGCTTGTCTCTTTGGAACTTGATGAGGTTTTCACTTTATCTGATAGGATTTTAATTATGTTTGAAGGCGAAATCGTCGGAGAGTTCAATCCAAAAGAAACCACTAGAGAACAATTAGGATTATATATGTCAGGTGCTAAAAAGGACAAAGTTAATGCTGTAAAGGAGGGTTGTTACAATGAACAAAATTAAAGCCCTCTTTATCAAATGCTTTGATACTGTGAATAATGGATTAACTAAATTCACCAAAAAAGAAAGCGCCAAAACAGTCATTACCTCATTGTGGTGCGCTCTTCTTGGCCTTTTTATTGGTTTCATCATTATTCTATTTATTAATCCTAGCAATGCGTTTGATGGCATGGCTGCGACACTTGAAAATTTCTTTATTTTTTCCAATAGTGATACACGTCTTTATTATTTTGGCAGTACGCTTGCTAAAACCGCACCTTTAATTGTCATGTCTTTATCCATTCTATTTGGTTATAAATGTGGTCTGTTTAACATTGGGGCTTCTGGACAATACACAATCGCTTTTGTTGTTATTTTATTCGCCGGTCTTGTGGGCAATTTGCCTTGGTATCTAGTCATGCTTTTGGCTATGATAGCGGGCGCGTCATATGCTGTTATTACTGGTTTGCTTAAGGTATTCTTCAATGTCAGTGAAGTTATTTCAGGTATCATGCTTAACTGCATTGCTTTATATTTAGGGAATGGCTTGTGCCAATCTAATACGACAGTATGGGATGCATCACATGGTGAATCATTTAAAATCACTCAAGGCAGTCAAGCTTTCTTACCTAATATAGGTTTAGATAAATTATTTGCCGGCAATACTGTTGTAGGTATTGGTATTATTTTCGCTTTAATCGCTGTTATAGTGATCTTTGTTGTTTTGAAGAAAACGACATTTGGTTATGAAATTCAAACAATCGGATTAAATCCAGAAGCCGCTAAATATGCAGGTATCAATAAAGTTAAAGCTATAATTCTTTCTACAATTATATGTGGCGCTTTAGCAGGCCTTTCCGCCTCCTTAAGTGCACAAAATGGTTTTAATTCATGGCAGCTATCCTCTACTGTTGTTTCCGCTGGATTCGATGGAATATCATCAGCATTCTTAGGCGGATTAAATCCAATCGCTGTCGTTTTCTCATCATATTTCATTACCCATATTACTGATGGTGGATCAGTTATTACCGATTTGGGCTTTGCTCCACAAGTCGCTAACATAATTACAGCGTCCATCATATATTTGTCTGGTTTCTCGGCATTTATTAAGCAATACATTTCTGATAAGGATTTAATGAGAGAACAAAAACTTCTTTGTCGTGGAAACAATAAAAAGGAGGACAAATAATTTATGATTCTATTTGCTTCAACAATGTCCTTCTTACTAATTTATACATCAATTTTACTTGTCACTGCTTTAGCGGGCTTGTTCTCTGAAAGAAGTGGTGTCCTCGCTTTGTCTTTAGAAGGAAATATGACAATAGGAAGTCTATTTGCGGGTATCGCTATGAATCTTATGCCAGGTTCAGTTCCAGCGCCGATTGCATGTATTGTTGTCATTATAGCCGCTATTATAGGTGGTATGCTTTATTCTTTTTTGCACGCTGTCGCTTGTATTACTTTCAAAGCCAATCAAACTCTTATTGGTATTGCTTTAAATATTCTCGCTGTTTCTATCGCTGTAGTTGGTAACAAAGTATTAACTGCTTCTCCTGCTCTTCCTGCAGGTAATTCCAGATTAAAATTTACTGCTTTCTATGAGATGTTTAACTTTATCGTTCCTGGCATGGAAACGGTAAGGTTTAATTGGCTAATATTTATTATCCTAGCTTTACTCCCTCTTGCTTGGTTCATTTTGTATAAGACTAAGTTTGGCCTTAGACTTAGAGCTTGTGGCGAAAATCCAAGGGCTGCTGATTCAGCTGGCATTAATGTCACGAAAATTAGATACGTTGGTGTGCTTATTTGTGGTGCATTGTCTGGATTAGGTGGCTTAGCATTAATCTTAACTGGTGCGGAATGGGAATTCGCCAGTGGGGCAAATGGCTTTGGTTTCTTAGCATTAGCGGTTTTAATCTTTGGCCAGTGGAAACCATTCCTTGTATTTTTGGGATCCCTTATTTTTGCTCTATTCAAAACGATTTCTGTTATTTATCCAAGCATTGACTTTTTAGCGAGCCTTAACATTTCTAGTTATTTCTACTTAATGCTCCCATATATCGTTTGTCTAATTGCCTTGATATTTATATCAAAGAAAAATAAATCTCCTAAAGATTTGGGCAATCCATATGATAAAGGAAATAGTTAATTTGATGTAAAATCGCTATTTTTTCGGTTTTAATTTTATAGAATAAGACTTTTTATTGATAAATAAAGCACATTTTGTTATAGTAATTAGGCGCTGGAGACTTAGTTCAGCGGGAGAACGCTTCCTTCACACGGAAGAGGTCGTAGGTTCGATCCCTACAGTGTCCACCAAAAAGAAGCCGTCTTAGCTCAATTGGCAGAGCAGTTGATTTGTAATCATCAGGTTGTTGGTTCGATTCCGATAGACGGCACCAGGAAGCGTAGAAATCCCTCAAATTCATACCGAAAGGTAAATGGATTTGAAGGGATTTTTTCATTTTTAATAATTTTTATATGAATTTTGAGAATAAAATGATATTTTTTTCTAGTAAACACTTTATCCTTAAAGTGACTGGATAATAATAATTATTGAAGAGGACGCATTATGAAAAGATTAGGAACACTGTTCGTTTGTTTATTTAGCTTAATCGCTCTAACGGGATGCAACATTATTTTTACCTGGGGACCAAAAAAACCAAAAATCGAAGAAATCACTTTGAATTCAGAAAGAGAAACTTTAAACGCTGGTGAAGAATTTCAATTAGAAGTTACAACCTCCCCTGATGCAGTTGGAACTGAACACCTTTATTTTGAAAGTGAAAACATCGGTATTGCCTCTGTTGATGATGAAGGTTTGGTTAAGGCTAAAGGCAATGGCACAACTAATATTGTTGTTTCTAGTGTGTACGATGATAGTGTTCAAGCAAAATTTGAAATAACATCAAACGGTGTTTCTTTAAATAACTATAAATTAAAAACTAGAATGGCTCATATGCATATCGGTGAAACCAAACAATTAGAAAAGATTGTTTACCCGAATAACGCATCAAACCAAGACTTAATTTATACCTCAAGTGATGAGGATGTTGCATGGGTTGATGAAGACGGTCTAATTTACGCTGAAGACATTGGCTCTACAACAATCACAGCAATCAGTGAAGACAAAGGCATTGTTGATACATGCAATGTAACTGTTGTTGATGAAGATCATATTACTAAAACAGAATTGAAGTATTTTTCTAAAGATTATGTAGA
>JAKSVL010000041.1 GCA_024407995.1 Bacilli bacterium
AATCTCAAAATTGTCCTCAATTAATATCGTTTATTTTTTTGATATCACTCTTGACGAAGATTATGAATTAGGAGCGTCTTATAGCTTGCTGGTTGGTAGCTTACCATTAACTACCATTGATATTTCAGACGTCGTTGATTTTCCTGGTTTTGATGAACGCTTTGCTTATAATGGTGATGATTTAGGCGCAATATACCAAAAAGACAAGACTGATTTTGCGCTTTGGGCACCTCTTGCAGAATTCGATAATTTAAAACTTATTCAACCTAATGGTGAGATTAATATATTGCCGATGACTAGAACTAATAATGGTGTCTATCGATTAACAATTCGTGAAAATCTCTTAAACTACAAATACCATTATATTGTCAATAATAATGGCGTTATTTCTGATACGAATGATCCATATGCTAAAGGAACTAGTCTTAATAGCGAATATAGTGTCGTCATTGATTACGATTCCTTGTTAAGCGTTCCTAATATTAAGCCAGAGACACCTTTTGAAAATTATGTCGATGCAATAATTTATGAAACTCATATAAGAGATATAAACGAGGGCAATAATAACGATATAGTCAACAAAGGTAAATATTTAGGTTTTGTTGAAGAGGGCAAAAAAACAAAAGGTGGCCATCCTGCGGGTTTGGACTATATAAAATATCTCGGTGTGACTCATGTACAAATTCAACCTGTTTTAGACTTTAATTCTATCGATGATGTTAACACTAAAAAATGGTATAACTGGGGCTATGATCCTGTCTCTTTCTTCGCTTTAGAAGGCAGCTATTCTATGAAGCCAGAAGATGCTATGTCACGTTTATATGAATTTAGAGAAATGGTGGACAAATTACACAAGAATGGTCTAAGAATAGTGTTGGATGTGGTTTATAACCACATTTATGAATATGAAAACAGTGTTTTTGAAAAGATTGTGCCACATTATTATTTTAGAAAAAGAAGAAATGGTTCATTGGCCAATGCTTCTGGATGTGGCAATGATTTTGCTAGTGAAAGAAAAATGGCGAGAAAGATTATTCTTGATAGTGTTAAATATCTTTTCTCACATTTCGACATCGATGGACTTCGCTTTGATTTGATGGGCCTATTAAATATCGATACTGTTAAAGATGCTTATAAAATCGCTAAGAACTATAAGAAAGATTTAATTTTCTATGGTGAAGGATGGAATCTTGGCGATGAATTGCCTTTTGGACAACGAGCTAATAAAGAAAATTATTCTAAACTTAAAGAATTTGGTTTCTTTAATGATACTTATCGTGACATCGTTAAAGGCCCAAGTTCATCATATAGTTTAAAAGAAAAGGGTTATATTTGTGGCAACACTTCTTATCAATATGGCCTTGATTACGCTTTCCATGCTGGGGTGCTAAATTTATCCTACGAACCTATGTTTGATAATGCAAACCAAAGCATAAATTATTTAGAATGTCACGATAATAATACTTTGTTTGACAAACTTTTAGTTTCTAACGCATATGAAGAAGAAAAAATGCTGCTAGATCGTGTTGATTTAGCGAATTGCATTTTACTTCTCTCCTATGGTGTGCCTTTCGTACACATGGGACAAGAAATTGGGTTATCAAAAGATGGACTTGATAACACTTATAACACACTAGGCATTAATAATTTGGATTATCGCTTAGTAGATGAACGATTCGATATGGTTAATCGTTTCCGTTTTATGAATTCCTTGCGAAAGAAACTAAGATTTTTGAAAAAATTCACACGTGAAGATATGAAAGATTTCTTTGAAATATCTCACTGGGACAATGGCATTTATGTTTTGGCCGCTGTGCAAAAAAATGTTTATTGCCAAGAAAAAGAATTCGTCATTATGTTTAATCCAACAGATAACCCTGTATCTTTCGAGTTAGATGACTATTACAGCGTGTTAGATGGTAATGATGACGAATTATCTATTAACATCAAAAACGGTTTCCTTCCTGGGCGCAAAAGAATTCTGTTATTAAAAAAATAACGAAAAGGAGGATGCTGTCATGATCAGCACCATAACAATTTTAGGCCAGGCAAGTGACCACATAAAAGGATATGATACCTTTAGGTATGTGGATCTCGAATCACGCGAACCCTTTGAAGAAAACTCATTTTATTGTAAAATTCCAGTTATGTACTGGGATAGGAGTGCTTCCAATCCACTCATGAAGATTCCAAACGGACATTTTGTTGTCATATTTGGTAGATTGGAATCACATCCAGATTTAGGACTTTATGTTCTCGCGGAGCAAATTCGTCACTTCCCATCAAATTTATTAATCCATCAACAAAAACAAAGAAAAGACTAAAAATTATGTTTCATTACACAAAAGCGGTAGCAAAATACGGAGTACCATTATTGGCAAACTATTTCTTCAGGTTGAAGAGATGGGCTAAGCATCTTGAAAAATATCCACAAGAGAAACGATTCTCAAGGTTTAGAAGAATCCTTACTAATATTTCAAATGCAATGCAGGCTGATATTGTTTATTTTGGTTTAGAAAATATTCCACAAGATAGAAAATTCTGTATGATTTGCAATCATATGTCCGCTTTTGACCCCATTCCGTTTATGATGGCATATAATAAGCCGTTAACTTTTGTTGCAAAAAAAGAGTTGATGAAAGCACCTCTTATTCCTATTGCTATGCAAAATATTGAAGGCTTGTTTATTGATCGTGATGATTTGCGTCAGTCATTAAAAGTCATGCTTAAGGTTGAGGATGATTTAAAAAACGGCAAGATTAGTTGGATGATTTTCCCAGAAGGAACAAGAATTAGAGATAAACTTTTACCAGTTGGAGAATTCCATCATGGTACATTTAGACCAGCGATGAAAGCAGGAGTGCCTATTATCCCAGCGGCCATATATGGTTCTTCCCGTGTTTTTAAACAAAAGCCACAATTTAAAAAATATCCAGTTTTTATTTCTTTTTTGAAACCAATTTATCCGGAGGATTACGCTGGTTTAAGTACTGCTGAAGTTGCATTAAAAACGCACGATTTGATTCAGCGTGAAATAACATATCATCTTAGACCGCTTGATCACAAAGTGATGTCTGAAACCAAAGATAAAAAATATCGTTTCGAGAGTTTGTATTAGAAAGTATATTTTCTTCTTAAGCCTTTTGGCAAACGATTTTTAATGATGCGTCCATCGCTTTTAGCGATGTCGACATTGATTCCTTGATATTTTAGTAAGACATAGCCTTTTGAAATTTGATAATTCAAAGACTCGCCTTGATAATACTTCAATAAATCTTCAAAGCTGATTTCTTTTTCACCGCTAAATTCATGAACGAAATGGGCGTAGTGATGATCATATTTTATTTCGTCTTTATTTAATTCACCAATTTTTACTCCATATCGGACAATATTCAATAATTTGGTGTTTATTTTTTCGCTCATCGCAAAAAGATAATCGCCATACTTGCAAACGTTAGGATAATTTGTCTTAATTTGAGACTTATTTTCCGCTTTTTCGTAGTGTGTAGTGAGACAAGTTCCGGGTTTCTTGATTAAAGCAATATAATGGCCTTCACCAGGAAACAATGATGGCAATAGGTGAATGCCTTTTCCTTGACTCTTATAGTATAGGGGGTTATTTTCAATTTCGATAATTTGGGCGTCACTATTATCTAAAAGATAATCAATAACTTCTTCATCTTCTTCATAAGAAAATGAGCAAGTTGAATAAACCATTGTCCCACCTGGTTTAAGCATTTGATAGGACATTAACACTAATTCTTTTTGAATCTCTGCATATTTTAAAACTTTTTGATAAGACCAATCTTGTATCATCTTATCATCTTTACGGAACATTCCACTTCCTGAACATGGAGCGTCTAAGATGATTTTGTCGAAATGGTTAAGAAATTTTGTGTATATTAACGAAAAGTCATTGTTGGTTATCAAGAGATTGCCGCGTCCTAATCTTTCAGAATTTTCGCTAATAGCGAAAGCACGGTTTTTTGCGATATCGTTGCTAATAATTAAACCTTTGTTATCCATTAGCAATGACGTTTGCATGCTTTTTCCGCCAGGTGCAGCACATAAATCAAGAACAAAATCACCCGGTTTAGGATTTAATAAGAAAGCGGGAATCATTGCACTTGGTTCTTGCAAATAGAAACAGCCTAATGAGTGAAAAATACTTTTTCCTAGATCATATTCATCTTTTTCGTATAAATATGCATTTTTAACGATAGGATGTTTCATTAAATGAGGAAACATAGATAGCAAAGCTTCCTCGCTCATTTTATTGGTATTTAAAAGAAGAGCGTGTTTGCTTTCATTTTTAAGTGATTCTTCTAATTGATCTATTTCATTTTGTTTTAAATACTTGTTTAAATGCTCTAAAAATTCCATATTTTTATTTTATCAAATAACAAGCATTAAATGAAAAAGTAAAAAATATTTATTTTTGTGTTATAGTAAATAGCGAGGTATTCCGTATGAGAATGGTAGATTTAATTATTAAAAAACGTCAAGGGGAGGCTTTGTCGAGACGCGAAATAGCTTTCTGGATTGATGGTTATGTCAAAGGCATCATTCCAGATTATCAAACCAGCGCTATGGCAATGGCTATTTTGTTCAGAGGAATGAATGAAGAAGAAGTGATTAACCTCACTGATTTAATGGAACATTCTGGTGAAACATTAGATTTGTCAAATCTTAAAGGTGTCAAAGTTGATAAGCATTCTACTGGTGGTGTTGGTGATAAAACAAGTCTTGTTTTAGGCCCAATGGTTGTGGCATGTGGCGCAACTTTAGCAAAGTTAAGTGGACGTGGATTAGGCCATACTGGTGGCACTTTAGACAAGCTAGAATCTATTCCAGGTTTCAATATTGCGATTAGTGGTGAAAGATTCACTGATCAAGTGAATGACATTGGTATTGTTATCGCTGGTCAAACTCAATCCTTAGTTCCTGCTGATAAGAAAATGTATGCTCTAAGAGATGTGACTGGCACAGTTGAATCAATTCCTTTAATTGCTGCAAGCGTCATGTCGAAAAAACTAGCGGCTGGCACTGATGCGATTTTATTAGATGTTACTTTAGGTAACGGCGCTTTTATGAAGGATATTGACCAAGCACGCACTTTGGCTAAATTAATGGTTAAAATTGGAAATGGTTTAAATAGAGATACTCGCGCCGTTCTTTCAAATATGAACGAACCTTTAGGCATGGCAGTTGGCAATGCATTGGAGGTTAAAGAAGCAATTGCAGCTTTACGCGGTGAAGGCCCAGAAGACTTGATGGAACTTTGTTATACTGGTGGAGCGGTTATGCTTGAACAAGCTAAGCTATGCAAAGATCAAGCGGAAGGCCGCAAAATGCTCGAACAATGTATCAAAGATGGTTCAGCCTTTAATAAATTCGTTGAGATGGTAAAAGCGCAAGACGGAGATATTGAATATATTCTTCACCCAGAAAAATTCCAAGTCGCAAAAAATATTGTTCCAATTTATGCTAAACAAAGTGGTTATGTGAAAAACATTGATGCTTTAGAAATTGGTCTTTCTTCAATGAGACTAGGAGGCGGACGTGAAACACTAAACGATGTTATTGATATGTCTGCAGGTATTATGCTTAATAAAAAAGTCGGCGATAAAATTGCTTCAGGTGAAGTCCTTTGCTATTTACATTCAAATAAAGATGTTGATGTCATCAATAAAATCAGCAAAGATGTTGCTAAATCATTTGAAATTACCAAAGACTTCGTGGAGAAACCAAGGGTCATTTTAGAAATCATCCAGTAATATGAGAATTGTTT
>JAKSVL010000042.1 GCA_024407995.1 Bacilli bacterium
CCTTTTCTAATTTCGAAATTAAGATCATTTAAGAAATAATTTTCATCGTTGTTAAACGAGAAACAAACATTTTCAAATTTAATTAGTTTGTCACCTAGTTCTATATCGTTTGTTTTTGGATTATCAGTATTAACAATCTTTGGTTCAATAGTGAGCAATTGATTAATTCTTTTTTTAGAAACGTTAGCTTTGACAATTTCAATTGCTACTTGTGAAAGTTGAACTACCACAAAGAAGATTTGTGATAAATAAGACATTTCCGCAATAATTGTGGAGACAATTAAAACATTATCGCCTTCAAGCAAACTCTTTTGTAATAGCAAAATAATGACAATTAAAACAATTGATGTAATAGCGAATGTTAATGGATTAATTAAAGCATTTAAACGATTAACTTTAATGCTTTTTTCTTCATAAGAAGAGGTTTTACTCTCAAACTTGATATTTTCTTGAGTTTCTTGATTTGATGCACGAATGATACGCGCACCATCACTATTCTCACTAGTGCTATTTGATAAATCATCTAAAACACTTTGTATTTCTACATATTGTTTGGATGATTTTCTGAAAACAAAGAAATACACTAGGGCAATCAAAGGAATGATAATGGTAAACGCTATACCAATTTGCCAATTTAAAATAAATGAAATAATTAGTGAGCCAATTAAAATGAAAGGCGCTCTAACAGCTAAACGCACAAAAAGAAGCACCCCGTGCTGTAATTGATATGTATCACTATTGATTAAAGTTAGTATTTTAGCGTCACCAAATTGTTCTCTTTCGCTTTTGGATAAGCTTAATGCTTTGCGGTATAGGGAACCTCTTATTTCAGTACCAACATTAATTGCTGCCCTAGCGGCTAAATATTGGCTAACCATCGTAATGGCATAGCCCACAATACCCATGATTAAGATAATAATTCCACCTGCTAGAGCATCACCAAGTGGATCGTTATTAGGATTAAAAAATCTAACAAAAGCAGAAAGGCCTGTTGGCTCTTTGCCAGCATTTAAGTCAATGACAGCTTTCATAATTAAAGGTATAAGCAAATCAAATATTGCTTCGATGATTTTCAAAAAAGGACCAAAGGCAATAATTAGAATGTTATGTTTATACGAATCACTAACTTTTCTAATCATAAAATTACATGGTCAAATGACCAGTGTAATTATTATACTCCACTAAATTCCGAAATAATGAGATAAAACAATCCAAACTCCTAAGAGTAACAATATTATTCCACCAATGATTTGTGTTATTTCATATTTACCTTTGAATAATTTTTCAATTTTATTTCCAAGGAATAAACCAATTAACGAAATGATAAATGTACAGCACATGATAATGGCAGCGTGTAAGAAAATCGTGCCATTATTAGATAGAGTTCCTGCATGCAATGCCACGCCTGTTCCCAAAGCATCAATGGCGGTAGCTAGTCCAAAAATTAAAACTTCCTTTACAGAGAATTTCTTTGGTTGTTTTTCTTCTGCTGGGGTTTTGAAGTTCTTGATACCATCAAAAAGCATCTTTCCTCCGATAAACATCAACAAAGCAAACGCTATCCAAGTAACAACTATTGCCATAATTTCGCCAGCTTTTTCACCGCCAGCTTGGCCAACAATAATTTGAATTAATTCAACAAGCCAATAACCAATTAAAGGCATTAAAGCTTGCATAAAGCCAAATACACCAGCAACAAAGAAGCTTTTTCTCTTATTAATATCTACGTATGTTAGTCCATCTGTCACTGCAACAGCAAATGCATCCATAGATAAGGCAACGCCTAGTAGAATAACTTGTAAAATAATCTCTAGAGTCATATGCGGTATTATAAAACAAATATTTATTTATAAAAGATGTTTTTTATAGAAAATATGTCGACTAATTAATATTATATTAATGATGGCGATTTCAAAAAGTAAATATGTCGACTATAGAACATGCCCAAAATCCCTTTGGATGCTTTTAAATATGCCTGAGCAAGGCATTGATGATCCAAACGCTCAAAAGCATATTGATGATGGCAAAGAAGTTGGCAAATACGCGAAATATTATTTTAAAGATACAGTTGATGCTTCTTCGTTAAAAGAAGATGGCTCATTAGATATGGAAAATATGATTGGTTTGACCAATCGTTACTTAATCGAAGATAAAGAGAATATCGCTGAAGCATCTTTCGCAGTAGATGGTTTATTCTGCTCGGTTGATATTTTGCACAAGATAGATGATGGCTATGAAATTTATGAAGTTAAAGCCACCACTAATGTTGAAAAAGACCATTTAATTGACTCTGCTTTCCAAAAATATGTTTTGTTGAAGAGAGGTTTAAACGTTAAGGGTGTCTATATTTTGCACTTAAATAGTGATTATCGAAGAAAAGGTGATATCAATATCAATTCTTTATTCTTGAAAGAACAAGTTGATAACAATCCGACATTTCAAGATACATTAGAAAATCTCGATAAAGATATCGAAGATATTAGAAATTTATTAAAGCAAAAGGAAGAACCAGAACAAAGATTACACCAGGCATGTAAATCATGTCCTTATAAAAAATATTGCCAAAGAAATTTACCAACACCATCAGTATTGGATATTAATGGTATTAGAGGTGGTTATGATTACATCAACAGTGGCACTATCACATATAACGATGCCTTATATAACCAAATTAAATTAAATAAGCGTCAAAAAGTACAAATTGAAGTCTTTTTAAGAAATGAACAAACAAGAATTGATATCCCTGCAGTTAAAGCTTTTTTAACGACAATTAGATATCCAATATATCACTTAGATTTCGAATCAATTCAAATGCCTATTCCTCCATGTGATGGCGCTTGGCCATATGAACAAATACCAACCCAATATTCATTACACATTGAATATGAAGATGGAAGATTAGAACATAAAGAATTTTTAGGTGATAGCATGGATCCTAGAAGAGGCATTGCAGAAGCATTATGTCGAGACATTCCAATGGATGCCTGCGTATTAGCATATAACAAAACATTTGAATGCGGACGTATTGGTGAATTAGCAGAGTTATATCCTGATTTAAGAGATCACTTATTGAATATGAAGGAAAATGTGGTTGATTTAATTGTGCCTTTCAAAAGTGGCGCTTATTACAATAGAGCAATGGGTGGGAGTAATTCTATTAAATATGTTTTACCTGCTTTATATCCAAGTGACCCAGAACTTGACTACCACGCTTTACCAGTTGTTCATAATGGTGGCGAAGCCATGGATATATATCCAAAGATGCTAAAAGCATCGCCAGAAGAAAAAGAAAGAATCCGTGATGGACTCTTAAAGTATTGTTGTTTAGATACTTTGGCAATGGTCAAAGTATTAAGAAAAGTAAAAGAGGCTGTAAAATAGCCTATACGTGTATTAATTAATCCATAAACATCATAGTAGAAAGATATCTTTCACCAGTATCTGGAAATAACACTACAATGTTTTTATTTATATTTTCTGGACGCTGTGCGATTTGAATAGCCGCTGCTAAAGCAGCACCACTAGAAACACCTACTAATAGACCTTCGATTCTTGCGGACTCTCTACCTTTTTCAAAAGCATCTTCATCTTTAACAACGATGATTTCATCATAAATAGAAGTATCTAATGTTTCTGGGACAAAATTCGCACCGATACCCTCAATTTTATGAGGACCAGAAACACCTTTAGATAAAACTGGTGAACTAAAAGGTTCCACCGCCACTACTTTGATATTTGGATTTTGTTCTTTTAAATATTTACCAACACCAGTAATTGTGCCACCAGTACCAACACCAGCAACAAAGAAGTCAACGCTACCATCAGCGTCTTCATATATTTCTTTACCAGTTGTTTGGTAATGAATTTTTGGATTAGCCATATTAGTGAACTGTGAAGGAATGAAAGCATTAGGAATTTCTTTTGCTAATTCGTTAGCCTTATCAATTGCGCCTTTCATACCTTTAGCGCCATCAGTTAAAACAACTTCTGCACCATAGGCTTTCATTAGATTTCTTCTCTCAATAGACATGGTATCAGGCATAACAATAATAACTCTTAAGCCTCTAGATGCCCCTACCATACATAGGCCAATACCAGTGTTACCACTTGTTGGTTCAATGATGACAGTATCAGCATTAACTAAACCTTTAGCCTCAGCATCTTCAATCATTGCTTTTGCAATACGATCTTTAGCGCTGCCAGCAGGATTAAAAGATTCAACCTTAGCGATGATTCTTGCTTTTAGGTTATATTTCTTTTCAATGTTTTTTAATTCCACAAGGGGCGTGTCACCAATTGTGTCAATAATGCTATCGTAGATTTTCATAATTATTTCACTTTTTCAGGATTATATTTTTTAAAAGGAACATATCTAGAAACACTCTTGATATAGAGTTGATATTCTGGATATTTCTTGTTAGATACAGATTCACCAAAGGCAGAACTACCTAAGAATAATAATACAAGCACTAAAGAACCCGCCATTGACCAGTTGAACACATTATATGTCGCAACGCCAGCACCAATGACAAATAAATATAAACAGACCCAGAAAGCTTGTTCACCAAAATAATTTGGGTGACGAGCATATGCCCAAAGGCCAGTAGTATTGAAGCCTTTATTGAATGGAGCAGGTAAATCCGCTAATTCTTTGCCTTCCGCTAATAGTTTCTTTTTAGTGGTATGGAAAGACATTTGTTGTTCATCAGCAATCACTTCGATGAGCAAGGCGAATGCACTTAATCCCATGGCGATGAAGTCCACTATGCCTAACGGAGCATCACTACCCATGCATGCTAAAGCAGGTAAACAAATCGCTAAAACTAAAGCGTTTTGATAAATAGAAATGAAGAATAAATCAAACAATGCCCAAACTGGTTTGGATTGTAAGATCTTTTTTTGTCTTAAAACTTTCCAACGATAATCTTCTTCACCAGTCCAGAACTTAATGGAATAAGCACCTTTTCTTGCAAAGTTAATGGTTAATCTCACACCCCAAAGAGTGACTAGGACTGCAATAATCGCTAAACGAGGATTCATATTACCTTTAGCAGCGATAACCCATGCATAAGCGATTGGTAAAATACTCCAAAGTTTATCCATTTGTGAATTGTTTCTTGAGATTTCACCAACGACAAAGCAATAAAGCGCACTAGATCCACAGATAATAACTAAAATTAAGAGAGTGTCTAATTGATTTTGTGATAATGATGGACCACCAAAAACAAAACCCAAAACAACTCCTGTTACAACGACTAAAGCGGTAATAATTGTACCGAGATATTTGCTCATAACTTATTC
>JAKSVL010000043.1 GCA_024407995.1 Bacilli bacterium
ATACATTCTGAAGATATTAAGTCTTTTACTATAGCGTTAAGAAGATATGGAATTAGTGAAGAAACTATAGAAACTATTAGATTGTACCATTATGGTGATGGAACAACAGATGGTAGTGGGAGTGTTAGATTAGATCAAGAAAGCACTTTTAAATGGTTAAAAGATAGAATAAAAAAGGCAAACCAGGAATTAAATAATTCAACAGAGTTTATTGTGACATTTTTCACACATGTTCTTTTTAGAGGTAATAATCCTAACGCAAAACAGATTGATTATTTATATGTGGGGGCTGTTGTAAATGGCTTTTTTGCATCTAGATACGAACTTTGTTTCTATGTAAAAAGAGATGTTTGGGGACTTTATGATAATTTACATGTCGGCCCTGTTTTATTAAGGCCAGGAGCGAGATACGCGAATAAAAGAATAAGTTCTCAAGAAACAAGAAATAGAATGATTGTATATTGGCCAAAACTTGAAAAAGACATTGAATTTATTCAAAAACATTTTGGATGTGATAAAAACCCTCGCTTTTGACGAGGGTTATTTTCAATTGGCGGAGAATTAGAGATTCGAACTCTAGCGGGGCTTGCACCCCCTGCTGGTTTTCAAGACCAGTCCCTTCAACCACTTGGGTAATTCTCCATTTTTCTTTGGTGGACCAGGCAGATCCCGACACTGCAACAACTCCGTTATGAGCGGAGGGCTCTTCCTTTGAGCTACTGGTCCGCAATAAGTATTGCTTGATAAATATATCACAAATAAATAAATGAATAAATATTTTTTTACATATTTTACATTCTATGCTATTTGAATAAATTAAAAGGCCCTCATTTAGAAGGCCATTGGGTTTTAAATGGTCGGGACGACAGGATTTGAACCTGCGGCCTTCAGTTCCCAAAACTGACGCGATACCAAGCTACGCTACGTCCCGATGGCGCGCCTCACAAGAATCGAACTCGTAACCTCCAGATTCGTAGTCTGACACTCTATCCAGTTGAGCTAGAGGCGCATATAGTGCTAGAAGATGGAGGTTCCTACCGGATTCGGACCGATGATCATTGAGTTGCAGTCAATTGCCTTACCAACTTGGCTAAGGAACCATTCTTGCAGCGTTTCGTATTATAGCACTGCAAGTTATCTACTAGCAAGAAAGAATATTATTTTTTTAATTATAAGAAATTAAGCTTTGACTCTGAGCCACATGTCTTGAACTTTTTCTTGTTGTGAACCAAAATCGTTCATCATGCAGCATTTTTTCAAAACTTCTTCTGTTGGATATTGAGCATCAAATTGACGACCCTTTTCACTTGTTGGGATATCAATGATTGCATCTTCGCCAAAATAGAATGATAAATCTACTGAATAGGTATCTGTTTCTTCTTCATCTGCAGCATACCAGTCATTCACTAAATCCCACATTTCAGTACCAACGATTGGAGAAGTATAACCGACGGCGTTCATATTCAATGCAGCAATTTCAGGATTAGAAATGAAATTAACAAATTCTTCTGCTACATCAACTTGTGCGCCTTTTGGCATGCACCAACCATCAAACCAGACATTGCTACCTTCTTTTGGAAGAGCATAATTTAACCTCTTATCGCCTTCTTCTGCTGAATCCATAGCATAGATGGCATCACCAGACCAAGCAAGGTTAGCGTGATATGTGCCTTTAACGATTTCGTTTTTGCCTTCATCAACTTCAAAAGCATTGACAGTTGTTCTACTAGCTTCTTTTAAAGCCGCTTCAACAAGAGAGAGTGTGTTATCATCACATCTATTGAAGATTTCTGTAAGTTGCTGATTATATGTCTCGCTTTCTTCATCAAGTTGAGCAATTTCGTCTTTATAGACGTGGAAAATAGCGGTGACATAGCTATCTCTCATTGAGTCTTTTAAAGACAATTGTTTTTGGAATTTAGATTCTTTGCTCCAAAGAGCTTCCCAAGTACCGATTTCATCTTCTGTGAAATAATCTGGATCATAGGTGAAGCCCATTGTGCCCCAGAAATAAGGAACAGAATAAGTTAAGAAAGAATTGCTATCGTTTAATTTAACTTCTGAGAATCTTTCTTTAATAAATGGTGAACCATAATCTTGGAAATTTTTAAGTGAATCGCCATATGTAGCGGTTGATTCATTATATGAAAATTTTTCAAGCATGCCTTCATTGGCCATTTTTTGAATCATGTAATCTGAAGGACAAATTAAATCTGGTTTAATTCTTCCCGCTTTGATTTGACCATACATAATTTCAGGAGTGGAGAAAGTACGGTATTGAACTTTTAAAACCTTGTCATACTTTTCTTGATAATATTCTTGGAATCTTGTAATTGTACTCTTATCAGTAAGATTGCCTTCTTCATCTTCGCCGGTGTAAATGTAATCTGCCCAGTTATAAATGACAAGTTTAACATCGTAACTTTGTCCGCAACCGGTAAGACTACCAATTGCCATCATTGGAATGGCGAGCAATAACATTTTTTTAGGGTTCATACTCAATTTCTCCTTATCCTAAACTTACGTATTCTCTTTTGTTTTCTAATGTCCACGCCATTCTTGATATACATACCAATCATGACGAGTAATATCACGCCAAATAAAATTGCCGTAAATGAACGAAGTTCAATTGGCATACCGAGTTTCATTGTGCCTTCAACATACGTTGAAAGTGTTTTGAATTCATTTAAGAAATTGCCACCAACTTCCACTTCCCAAAGAGCATCCTTTGGAGCGGTGAAAGCTGTAATGACATAGTCATCTAAAGATAATGTAACAGCAAGCATAAAGCCAGAGAGGATACCAGGAAGAATATCTGGGATCACTACTGTTAATAAGGCGCGTCTTTGTGTTGCCCCTAAGTCCATAGCCGCTTCATATAATGAAGGATCCATTTGTTCGAGTTTTGGAAGAACTGATAATACGACATATGGAAGAGAAAGGATCATGTGACCAATAATTAAAGTAAAGAAACTTGTTTCTAATCTCGCTACACTGATGAATAAAACACAAAGCGATAAAGCGGTAACAATTTCCGCGTTCACGATTGGAATTTGATTGATAAATTGTAATGACTTTTTCCAAAGTTTATTACGACTGTAGTAAATGCCAATGGCTCCTAATGTGCCTAAAAGAACTGATAATGTAGCAGAAGTAAGTGCAACTATCATGGTATTGAGTGTGGCGTTCCAAATTTCTACACCATCTTTATTTCTTCCGCTAAATAAATTGACAAAAGCCTTCATATCAAAACCAGTCCATTGACCTGTTGTTTTAGCGGAAGTAAAGGCAAAAATTGTAATGTAAATAAGAGGTGAATAAATCAAAAGCATGAAGAAATAAACAAACACTAGGCTAAAGATGTGCTTGGTTTTATTACTAATAGCTTTTCTTTTCAAAGCACGATTTGTTTCTTCAAGAGAAAGGACTCTATTTTCTACCATATGCCCCCTTCTCTAGTCTCGCCTTTTTTGTCAAAAAGTTTTTCTGCAAAAATGGATAGACCAATGATAAATAACATCACTAATGAAAGGATAGATGCCGGATTATAACCTTGGGTACCTGAACCAGCGTAAGCTTCAATTTCAGTACCAATAATGGACATCTTGCCATTGCCCATGTAGTAGGCAATAACATAAGAGGACATTGTTGGCATAAATGTCATCGTACAGGCAGAAATAATGCCTGGAATAGTCATAGGAATAATTGTTTTAATAAAGACTTGAACTGGATTAGCGCCTAAATCCGCTGCCGCTTCAATTTGGCTCTTATCCATTTTAATCATTTGGTTATATAAAGGGAGAATAGCGAATGGCAAATAGTCATAAACCATACCAACGACAACGCCTACTAATGGATGGGTGGAAGTGAGTTGGAAATTGAATAATGTACTAGTGAACCAGTTAACCATATCTCTAAGTGCCATAGTTCTAAGAACGAAATTCACCCACATTGGTAAGATAAAGATATACACGAGTATCTTATTTTTTCTAATTCTGCGATCGCCATTGCTTAAAATGAAAGCAATTGGGTAAGCGATTAAAATACAAAATACTGTTGTCAAAAAGGCGATTAAGAATGTTCTACCAATGACCAACCATTTGGTGGAATCGGTAAAAATCTTTCCCCAGTTGTCTAGATATAGGTGACCTGAACTATCTGTAAAGGCAAAATAGACAATCAAGCAAAGAGGGAAAATGACAAAAAGTAGCATAAAAACAGCGAAAGGCATACATAAACTGCCCCTGAAATTAAATCTGCGTTGTTTTTTTGCTGCAGTTGCCATTATTACTTTTTCGCTCCTTTACGAGAAAGATGAATTTGTGATTTATCAATGATGACACTAACAGCATCACGTTCGTTCCACAAATCTGGAGTATTTAAAATAAAGTCTTCTTCATCTTCGGTTCTGACCATAATTTCATAATGGTCACCAATGTAGATTAAAGAAATAATATTGCCGTGAATATCACTGGCATCAGGATCATCAGAAATAGTAATTGCATCAAATGGCACTTCGACGTTAACTTCGACACCATTAACATCGATTTCATTGCCTTTTTCATCCACAAGCACTTCATCTTCGTTAATCTTTGCGCCCGGGAATAAAGGAAGAATATTAACAGCGAATTCTGCATTAGCAAATTCAACATTGTAATCTTTGGTGATATAGCCATCGTAGAAGTTGGAAACGAATGGCTTTTTCATAATTTGAATATTGAAAGGTTCGACATTTAAACCAACCACAGCGCCTTCTTCTAATTCGGCGGTTGATTGAGCGATAACTTCAGCTTTGCCAACGTTGATAATGTACTCATAATGCATACCTTTAAAAATCTTGCTTGAGACAATTCCATCAACAATTCCACTACCCGTCTTGCCTAAAATGAAATCTTCTGGTCTCACAACAACATCAACGTTTTCGTTTTCATCGAATCCAAAATCAACACATTCAAAATC
>JAKSVL010000044.1 GCA_024407995.1 Bacilli bacterium
AGTGTTATATATTTTATCGTTTTTATATAAATCTCACAAGTGAGTTTTAATATAATGGCTGTTTTAGCGTGCTTTCTCTATGATTTTGCCTCATTTTTTTACTTTTCTTTCTAATAATTAGTAAAGAAAAACTCCTCGATTTGAGGAGCTTCAATTATTTAACTATTTCGAAGAATGTATCAGGATGATTGGGGTCAAATATCTCGTTACAAGTCATCACTGTAACAAGGTTTTCCTTATCGGATAAGTTAATGATGTTATGAGTCCAACCTGGAATCATATAGATGGCTTCTATCTTATCTCCAGATACTTCAAATTCAACGAATTCACCTGTATTGATATTTCTTTCTTGGATGAGACCATGTCCCGCAACAACGATGAATTGTTCCCATTTAGAATTATGCCAGTGATTACCTTTGGTAATACCTGGTTTAGAAATATTAATGGATACTTGTCCACAGTCAAGAGTATGCACTAATTCAGTGAATGAACCACGATCATCAACATTCATTTTTAATGAATATTTAAATTTTTCTTTTGGTAAATATGAAAGATACAAAGAGAATAACTTTTTAGCGAAACTGCCTTCTGGCATATTTGGCATTAAAAGAGAAACTGGTTGATTCTTAAATTCATTTAATAAGTCAACGATTTCTCCTAATGTGACTTTGTGAGTTACTGGCACAAAGGAGAATCTACCATCTTCTTTTTCGATAGCGTTTAATCCATCATATTCACAATGTTTTTCTTTGCCTTCCAATAGATCAAACATGCCTTCTACTAAATCGTCGATATAGAGAAGTTCTAGTTCTGTAGTTCTATCATTAACAGTGAATTCCTCATCATTAGCGATAGCCCAGCAGAATGTGGAAACTGCACTGTTGTATTTTGGTCTAGAATGACCCATTAAATTTGGAAAACGATAGACCGCTACTTTGATATTGTTTTCTTTACCATAGTCGAAGAACAAGTCTTCTCCTGCTTTTTTACTCATGCCATATTCACTATTAGCGAAACGTCCCGCTAAAGTGGCTTGAGTGGAGGAAGATAACATCACGGGTGCCATATTTTTGTATTTTTTAAGTGTATTTAATAAGGTTGAAGCAAAGTCAAAATTTCCTTCTTTGAATTCTTTTGGATCAACTGGACGATTAACACCAGCAAGGTTAAAAACGAAGTCACAATCCTTGCAATATTGCTCTAATTTGTCTTCATCTCCCCTATCATATTCATAGATTTCTTCAATCTGAATATTAGGTCTTGTTTTATTTTTGTTATTTTTAATGTTTTTTAAATTATTAACTAAAGCGGTACCGACCATTCCTTTAGCGCCTGTTACTAATATTCTCATGATCAGTTCTTTCTCCAAACCATTCTGTTAACAATATTTGTATAACTTTGGATAATTCTAACTACCTTCATGGATACATTAGTATCGGTATAGTCTGGACATGGTTTACCGAGTACTTGATTGTTTTTCATGGTGATAGCCATATCTGTCGCTTGTAACAATTCTTTTTCGGTGATACCAGCGATAATGAAGTCACCTGAATCAATTGCTTCTGGTCTTTCTGTGGATGTTCTGATACAAACCGCGGCGATAGGACTATTGATTGATAAGTAGAAACTGCTTTCTTCTGGAAGAGTACCACTATCAGAGATAACCGCTAGTGAGTTCATTTGAAGATTATTATAGTCACTGAAATTGAGTGGAGTTGATACCCTTACTCTTGAATCTAATTTGAAGCCTGTTTCTTCTAATTTCTTTTTGCTACGTGGGTGGCAGCTATAGAGGATTGGGACATCATATTTCTTTGCTAAGGCATTGATCGCGTTGAAGAGATTTTCAAAGTTTTCTTTAGTATCTAAGTTTTCTTCTCTATGTGCACTTAATAAGATGTATTTATTCTTTTCTAAGCCTAAGCGAGATAAGACATCACTATTCTTGATTTTATCAAGGTTATTTGTGAGAACCTCTGCCATTGGAGAACCAGTGACATAGATTCTTTCTTTTGGGAAGCCCATTTCGATTAAGTATCTTCTAGCGGCTTCGCTATATGGAAGATTGACATCAGAGATGATATCAACGATTCTTCTATTTGTTTCTTCCGGGAGACATTCGTCTTTACATCTATTGCCTGCTTCCATATGGAAGGTTGGGATATGAAGACGTTTGGAGTTAATTGCTGCTAAGCAGCTATTAGTGTCACCTAAGACAAGGACTGCATCTGGTTTTGTTTCAAGCATCAAATCATATGTTTGAGCGAGGATATTACCACATGTTTCTCCGAGATTCTTACCAACGACATTGAGAAGGTAATCTGGACCACCTAAGCCCAAATCTTCCCAAAAGATAGTTGATAAGTTTTTGTCATAGTTTTGATTAGTGTACACAACTTGTGTATCTAGATATTCTTTTGCACATTTGATGACTGCTGCTAGACGAATGATTTCTGGTCTAGTACCACAGATGATCATCAATTTGATTTTACCGTTATCTAAAAACATACTAGTGCCTCCCGATCTTATTTTTCATTTAATCTATCTTTAATATAGTCTAATGATGCGATAATTTCTTTAGTTTCTTTTAAATTTAATATTCTAGTGTTATTAGAATTGAATTCATCAATGGTCGCTCTCTTCTTGTCGCCTTCGACAAAGTATTTGTCATAGTTCAAGGAACGATTATCTGCAGGGACACGATAGAAGTTACCCATATCCACTGCTTTAGCGCATTCTTCTTTGGTTAACAAAGTTTCATACATTTTTTCACCGTGTCTAATACCAATGACTTTAATATCTTTCTTTTTACCACCGAAGAGTTCACACACTGCTTCTGCTTGTGTTTGAATGGTGCACGCTGGTGCTTTTTGAATTAATAAGTCACCATTTTCACCGTTTTTGAAGGCGAACAAGACTAAGTCTACTGCTTCATCTAGTGACATGATGAATCTAGTCATATTTGGTTCAGTTAAGGTAATTGGGTTGCCTGCTTTGATTTGATCAATCCAGAGTGGGATAACAGAGCCTCTTGAACACATAACATTACCATATCTAGTACAGCAAATACGAGTGTTACCACTGTTACGAGATTTAGCGATGGCAACTTTTTCTTCTAGGGCTTTGGAGATACCCATGGCATTGATTGGATAAGCTGCCTTATCTGTTGATAAGCAGATGACACATTTAACACCTGCTTCAATTGCAGCAGTTAAGACATTATCAGTACCGACAACATTTGTTCTCACCGCTTCCATTGGGAAGAACTCACAAGATGGTACTTGTTTTAAAGCTGCTGCATGGAAAATATAGTCAACACCAGGCATGACACCTTTACACGATTCTAAACTTCTTACATCGCCGATATAGAATTTAACTTTGGAAGCATATTGTGGATATTTGACTTGGAGTTCATGTCTTAAATCATCTTGCTTCTTTTCATCTCTAGAGAAGATACGGATTTCCGCTAAATCGGAAGAGATGAATCTTTTAAGTACTGCACCACCGAATGAACCGGTACCACCAGTAATTAATAAGACTTTGTCTTTTAAGACATTAATATCGTTATCAGCATATTCTTCTAATAATTCTTTAATTCTTTGAAGTTTTAACTGATTAGCGGAATCTTCATCCTTTTCATAATTAATATATGTTCTTAAAGGAGTACTAGTTCTTTCCGCTGCTTCTTTTTGTGTTAATTTACATTTGTTTCTTAATTCAAATAATGTCATAGATTGATATCCCCTATTTTTCACTATAAATATATAGACAATATGCAACTATTGCAAGTGTTTTATTATATTAAATCCTTATTATATATATTGTCTTGATTGTTTTAGGCAATATTTGCACATATTTTTACCATGAAATATAACAAGATGCTTTTGCCTGTTTGCTTATTTTTAGCGCGTTTATTTCAAACAAAAAACCGCCTGTTTTTTTAGCAAGGCGGTAAATTGTTAATGATATGTGTTTTTATTCGACTCTCACGCCGACTGGTTCAATCGCTTTGATTTTCATGTCAATGATTTCAACAGCGTTTTCTTTGAGTACTTCGTTTAAATAGTTAACGATATCGGCTTTATTCTTTGAGAAATCTTTGATAATGAAAGCAGCACTTTTTTCTTCACTATAAGCACGGAGCTTTTCATTGATTGTATTTTCAAAGAATTTGTTAAAGTTGTTATAGAAAGGATAGAACTTTTCAGCATCAACAACTTTGAACTTCATATCGTATCTAACTTTATATAATTTGTCTGGTCCATCATTGATGAAGAGTTGATCACTTTCAGTTTCTTGTTCATATAAAGGAAGAGTAACTGCGACTTTTTCAATAAATGGTTTTAAGAAATATCTTTTATTACTTTCTACTAAGATTTTTGTGTTGTTGCCGTTTTTAACAACTGTTGCGGTGTTAGGAGCGCCTTTCATAAATCTCCTAAT
>JAKSVL010000045.1 GCA_024407995.1 Bacilli bacterium
TGAACGAAAAGTGTGGTCCTTATCAAGGCATGGATCGTTTTGTGTGTCGCGAAGCCTTAATTAATAATATTAAAGAGGATGGCAATTTTGTTAAGCAAGAAAGCATTGTCCACTCTGTCGGACATAGTGAACGTAGTAACGCGGTCGTGGAACCAATGGTTTCAAAACAATGGTTTGTCAAGATGCGCCCTCTTGCCGAACAGGCTTTAGCAAATCAAAAGAATGATGATACTAAAGTGAATTTTGTTCCTGATAGATTTGAAAAAGTCTTCATCCAATGGATGGAAAATGCTGAAGACTGGTGTATTTCCCGTCAATTGTGGTGGGGTCATCGTATTCCTGCTTATTATAATAAGCATACTGGAGAAGTTAAAGTTTTGATGGACCCACCAGAAGATATGGAAAACTGGACTCAAGAAAGTGATGTTCTTGACACTTGGTTCTCCAGCGCGCTTTGGCCTTTCTCCACATTTGGCTGGCCAAACAAGACTCCAGATTTAGAAAGATATTATCCAACTAACGTTCTAGTTACAGGTTATGACATTATTTTCTTCTGGGTTTCCCGTATGATTTTCCAAAGTTTGGAAATGAATGGTGTGAGACCATTTAAAGAAGTAGTCATTCATGGTCTCGTTAGAGATGAATTGGGCCGCAAAATGTCTAAGACATTAGGCAATGGTGTTGATCCAATTCAAGTTATCGAACAATATGGCGCAGATGCATTAAGATATTTCTTAACTACAAATAGCACTCCAGGCCAAGATATGCGCTACATCGATGAAAAAGTGCAAGCCTCTGCTAATTATTTAAATAAGATTTGGAATTCTGCACGTTATGTTTTGTCAATCTTGGGAGATGATTATCAAGAAATTAGATTAGATAAATCTAATCTTTCAGCGTTAGATCAGTGGATTATTAATCGTTTACAAGAAACAATTAAAAATGTCACAACGAACATGAATAAGTACGACTTTAACGCAGCTCGTAACCACTTATATAACTTTGTTGATGATGATTTCTGCTCACAATATCTTGAGATGAGTAAGGTCGCGTTAAATAGTGATAACGAAAAGCAAAAGAATATCACAAAACAAGTTTTGCTAACTTGTCTCAAAGATATCATTTTGTTGATCTATCCATATACTCCATTCATCGCCGAAGAACTTTATTGTTCTTTACCAAATCATTTAGAATCTGTGATGCTTGAAACATACCCGATGTATGATCAAAACCTCATCAGTAACGAAGATGATTATCAAGTTGAACTATTATTTAATTTAATTAAAGATGTGCGTAACTATAAGATTGAGAACAAATTAGCACCAAACGCTAAACTTGATTTGTCATTATGCTTAAAGAAAGAGATGTTTAATGATTTCATGACATATTTAAATCGTTTCACCTTCTCAGATATTAAACAAATAAACGATACCAGAGAAGCAAAAGGCGAAAGTCATGTCTATAACGAGGCTGAACTCTTCATCGCTAATGAAGCTAACAAAGATGAGCTTTTAGCTAAACTTAACAAAGACATCGAAAGTTTAAAAAACGAAATCAAACGTTGTGAAGGAATGTTGAACAATCAAGCATTTCTTGCTAAAGCTCCTGCAGAAAAGATTTCTCTTGAAAGAGAAAAACTCCAAAAGCATCTAGAAAATTTGCAAGCTTTAGAAAACAAAAAACAAAATTTATAAAAAATTTTAGGAAAAAAATAGAAAATCCTCACTATCGGTAAAATAGGAGGGCTATTTATGAATTACGAAATAATGAGTCAAAAAGAAATGCAAAATCATTACGTCGGTGAAGGTGTGACTTTGACCGCGGTGATGGCAGTTTTAACAGTGGCGATTATGGCAGTTGTCATTTATCGTTTGTTCCGCTCAGGAAAAGGTGGCGTGTCTGTTCCTGGCGGTTGGAAGTTTTCTTGGGCGTAATGAGCAAGATTGAAGATTTACCGCTGATTGAAAAACCACGCGAAAAAGCGGAAAGATTTGGAATTGAATCATTAAAAGATGAGGAATTATTAGCCATTGTTATTAATAGTGGTACGGTTGGGCATTCTTCTTTAGATATAGCTAAAGATATTTTAAATGATTGCCGAAATTTGAGCTCTTTAATCAATAAGCCGTCTTTATATTTTCATCGCTTCAAAGGACTAAAAAAGGCAAAAGCCACAACACTTTTAGCTGTTAGTGAAATTGCAAAGCGAATTAATGAAAAACAATTGTTTATCAAAGAAGAAAATACTGCTGTAACAAGCGATGGCTTATTCAAAAGATACTTTTATCGATTATCTGCTGCCGCTCAAGAGCAACTAATCATTGTTATTCTAAATAAGAATAAACAAATAATAAATGAGTCAGTTTTATATCATGGAGATGAGAATAATATCTCAATAAATTATCGCGACATTTTGCGTTTGCTAATGATTCATAATGGCTACTATTTTTATCTGGTTCACAATCATCCAGGAGGATCATTTTTGCCAAGCGAAGCCGATATAGTTTTTACTGAAAAGATTAAAGCAAAATCAAAACATATTCGTGCTGAATTATTAGATCACATCATCATTTCTTCAAATGGTTACTATTCATTTCTTCACGAAAAATTATTAAAACAGTATAAAAAGGATGAAAATAACGAAAATTCCTATTGAAGCCTATTATAACTTATGTTATATTACTTGCGTTGTCGCCTCACTAGCTACAACCGCATAGAAAAGGTTAATAAACTTATTAAAGTACCTTCATAGCGAGTACTTAGTGACAGATAAAAGGAGGGACATTATGTACGCAATTATTGAAACTGGTGGAAAACAAGTCCGTGTAGAAGTTGGCTCAAAAATTTACGTCGAAAAGCTCGATGCTGAAGTCGGTTCTACAATCACCCTCGACAAAGTTCTCTTAATCGGAGACAAATCAGTGAAAGTCGGCGCTCCATACATTGATGGTGCCAAAGTCACAGCAAAAGTCGAGAAACAAGGAAAAAGCAAAAAAATCCGCGTCTTCAAGTACAAAGCAAAAACAAACGAACATAAGACCATTGGTCATCGTCAACCTTATACTTGCTTAGTAGTTGAAACCATCAATGGTTAATCATGATTAAAGTTCTTATTACCCACGCATCTAATGGTCAAGTTAATTTCTTAGAAATTAAAGGACATGCCACTAGCGCTCCTCATGGCGAGGATCTCGTCTGTGCGGAAGTCAGTGCTGTTGTCACGGGTGGATTCAATAATCTTAAAAACTACAAAGATTATGAATTGAAACTTGACGAAGGCTATGCATTGTTTAAAACAAACAGTCAATTAGATGCACATGATGAAACAGTGATTGAAACTATTATTTGTGGGTTAAACACAATATTAGAAGCAAATCCAAGATTCATCACCATTAAAACCGATAAATAATTCGGTAGAAAAGAGGAAATCAAGATGTTATTTAAACTTAATAATCAACTCTTTGCTAGTAAAAAAGGTGTCGGTTCCACAAAAAACGGACGTGATTCTGCTGGTCGTAGACTTGGCGCTAAAGTGGCTGATGGTCAATGGTGCCATGCTGGTAGCATTATCTACCGTCAAAGAGGAACAAGAATTTATCCTGGTGTCAATACCAAAAAAGGTAAAGATGATACCATCTTCGCAACCACAAACGGTATCGTGAAATACGAACGTTCTGGCAAAGATAGAACAATTGTAAAAGTAGTTCCACAAGACTAATTGTTGAAATTGCGATAAGACCACATAAAATTGTGGTCTTTTTTTATGCAATTCTATATAATAGAAACGTAGAGTTATTATAGTATGTTTATCGATCGTGCAGTCATTGAAGTCAGAAGCGGTAAAGGTGGCGATGGCGCCATTGCGTTTTTACGTGAAAAGTTTATCGCGAAAGGTGGTCCTGCTGGTGGTAATGGTGGTCGTGGTGGTTCGATCTATTTACGA
>JAKSVL010000046.1 GCA_024407995.1 Bacilli bacterium
AAGAAATATTCATCCAATGCATTGTTTGCGTTTTCTTTACAAACAAGGATTAAATCTTGAATCTTACCTTTGGTAACACTTAATAAATTAACATCTAATAATCCATCTAACATTTCTAAAACATTATTTGAATTAATATAGAGTTCATTTGGCAAAGGATGATTTTGATAAAACTGTAAAATAAGGTCAGCCACCTGTTCTTCGTTATCACCAAATTCTTCAACAATAAAGGTCTTTTTATCTAGAAGTAAGCCACGACGATATAAAAGAACCGCTAAAGAGAGATAGCCTTCTCTAGTTGAAAAGGCAAAGATATCTCTATCAGTTTTATCTCTTCCTTCAACATTTTGAGCTTGATTAATGTGATCAATTGCATCAACGATTTTTTTATATTCCAAAGCTGTTTCAAATTCGAGATTTTCACTCGCTTCTTTCATTTTGTTAAATATTTCTGTTCTCTTCTTTGAGTTATTGCCTCTCATGAAAGATTTAATCTCTTCACGAAGCTCAGTATTTGTTTCTTCGTCAATTTTATTGACGCAAGGAGCTAAACATTGGCCCAAATGGTAATAAAGACAAGTTGATTGTTGTAAATTCTGACATTTTCTAATTGGATAAATTTTATTTAATAAAGAAACCATTGAACTAGCAGCAGATGAATTTGGAAAAGGTCCAAAGTAATCATAGTTCTTGTCTTTTGTATTTCTTTTAATCGTTAAGTAAGGGTCACCACTTTTCTTTAAAGCAATATAAGGATAATGGGCTCCATCTTTAAGCAATATGTTATATCTTGGATAATGAGTTTGAATTAAATTCATTTCCAATACCAAAGCTTCTTTTTCGTTAGAGGTGATAATGGTATCAAAATAATCGACATTGGTAACCATTTTATGAACTTTACCAGCCTGTGGTCTTAAAAAGTATTGTGATACTCTTTTTTGTAAATCTTTGGCTTTGCCAACATAAATGATTTTATCATTTTTATCGTGCATTAAATAAACACCAGGAAGATGTTTAAGATTAGAAATGAGTTGTTTTAATTTATCTGTCATTTTTTAAATATTACTACAGTTGCACCACCCATACCTTCCGTGGCATCGCCAGGACGATAAGTACAATCTTTTTGTTTGTCTAAATAGCTTCTTACCATTTTTCTAAGAGCCCCGCTACCAAAGCCATGAATGATTCTGACTTGTGATAGGTTTTTAAGCCTAACATTATCCAAATATTTGATGAGTTCTTCTTGTGCTTCTTCAACATGTAAACCAATTAAGTTAAGCTCAAGTCCAACTTTTAAATTAATGTTGGCTTCATAATTGTTTTTCTTATTGATTTTAGGCTGATACTTAGGCGTTGGAATCTTATGTAACTTATTCTTCTCAACATCAAAAGACATGCCAGAATCGCCCGAAACATGGGCTTTATTACCTTTTAATCTAGTAACGCGTCCTGACATTCCTAAAGATGGAACAGAGACATAGTCTCCTTCTTTAATTTCTTCATCGTAAATAACATCATCAGGTTGTTCTTCTAAATCATCAATATTCTTCTTTAATTCAATAACTTCATGAAGCTTGATGTTATCTTTAGAAAGTTCGGACATAACGAGTTCAATTTCTTCTCTTGCTCTTTTGAGCATTTTTTGTTTTTCATCAGAAACATCTTCAAGAAGATGATCTCTTCTATCTTTTAACATCTTTTCATCGTTTTCGAGCTTTCTTAAACGATAATCAATGTCTTTCTTTTCTCTAATTAATTCATCAGATAATTTTGTTGCTGCATCTAATTTCTTTTGTAAGATATCAATTAATTCAGTTGCATCATTGCTTTTATTGTTTTTTACATAAATTCGAGCTTCTTCAATTATTTCTTTAGAAATGCCGTATCTAGTAGCAACATCTAATGCATAAGAATGACCAGGAGCACCTAATCTAAAACGGTAAGTTGGTAAAAGTCTTTCTTCATCAAAAATCATTGATGAGTTTTCCAAATGTTCAGAAAGGAAGGCATATTCTTTCAAAGCATCAAAGTGTGATGAAATCATCGCTAGAGCATGTTTATTTTCTAGGTATCTAGTAACAGCATACGCTAAAGCTTCACCTTCTCTTGGATCAGTACCTGTGCCTAATTCGTCTAAAAGAACTAAGTCTTTGCCTTTAACAGCACTGATAATTTCACTTAACTGTGATACATGAGCAGAGAAAGTTGATAAATTATCAGAGAGTGATTGGTTATCACCAATATCAATAAATATATGATTGAAATGTCCTAATTTTGCGTTTTTACAAGGAATGGCTAAACCAGATTGATGCATCATAACCATTAAGCCAACAGTTTTCAAAGAAACAGTTTTACCACCGGCATTAGGACCAGAAATAATAACAATACGTTTTTCTTCGTCCAAATAATATGTATTAGAAACGACTTTTTCTTTGTCGATTAATGGATGTCTTGCCTCTTTTAAATCAACGATTTGTTTATCGCTCATTTCTGCAATTTCAGCACTAATTTCAAAAGCATATTCGCTTTTAGCAATAAGGAAATCAAAGTCAGCGATAATTTTGTTATTTGCAATAATTTCTCCTTCTTGAAGGAGTACTAAAGAAGTTAATGCTTTTAATACTTTTCTAACTTCTTCATTTTCTTCGACTTTTAACGAGGTAATAAGGTTATTCATTTGAACGATTTCCATTGGCTCGATAAATGTTGTGTTACCACTATCGGAAACATCATAAATGATGCCTGGAACTTTATTCTTATCCACTGTTTTTACCGGTAAAACAAAGTGACCATCTCTAATCGTTGCGTTATCACCACTTAAATAAATTGAGTAAGAGAAAGCCAAAGAAGCTATTCGAGAATTAAGTGTAGCTTCTGCTTTTTTGAGTTTGGCTCTAATTTCTTTTAATTCAGGTGTTGCATTATCTGCAACTGTTAAAGCATTGGTAATGACTCTATGAATTTCTTTTTCTAAATTACTTAAATCATAAAAGCCGCTAGCTCTTTGGCTTGTTCTTGGATAAGAAAGATCAATTTTCTTCAAAAAAGAAGAAATCTTTTGGCTTGTTAATACATCATCTGCGATAAGATTTAGATCTCTCGGAGTTAAAAGAGCTGTCTTCTTCGCCATTTCAATAAGCTTTAAAGCATTTGCGCTGGTTGCAATAGGCATAACGCCAAAACGAACGATGATAGACATCATTTCTTTTAAATCTTCTAAAGCACTACTAACTTCTTTTGATGAAGTCATCATTTCTAAAGAATCAATATATTCTTGTCCAAGTTCAGTTTTGCTATATTCTAAGATTGATGATTTGATTTTGTTAAATTCAAAAGTTTGATAAATATTTTGCATACTTTATTATGTTATCACAACTTTGTTGGTTTTATATAAGTCATTTATGCTAAAATATGTAAGTCATGGTCACTATTACTGTTTCGAAAACAAAAATATTAGAAATGCGTTTAGCATATCAAGATTACATTGTTCCTAATGATGGGGAATATGTTGATTTTTGTGCTAGATACAAAGGCTTAGTTATCACTGCATATCTTTCTAAAAAAGAAAATAAAAAAGTAACATTCGTCGGTAATGGAGCTTTAGAAGTAGCAAAATTCTGGGATGAAAATGCAAAAGAAAATGAAGTTAAGGAACATGTTAAAAAATCATGGCAATGTCTTGATGACCAAATTGGTTCTGACGAAGTTGGAGTTGGAGATTTTTTAGCTCCAATGATTGTTGTCGCGGCTTTTGTGAGAAAAAGCGATATCAAAACTCTAAAAGAGTTTGGTGTTGATGACTCTAAAAGAGTAAACGACAACGATATTATGGAAATGGGTCCTAAACTTGCAAAAAGATTCTTTGCATCAAAG
>JAKSVL010000047.1 GCA_024407995.1 Bacilli bacterium
TCATGTTATAATAATTTTGTATGCGATATTACAAAAATATTGTTATGTCATACTAAACATAATAAGGAGGTTTGTTTTTCGAATGAAAAATGTATTTCAAAAAATAACTTGTCTCATGGCTGTTTTGATGGTAGTTGGTTGTAGCCAACCATCTGTAAATTCTAGTCAAAATGAGTCTAGTAGTTCCGAACAATTATCATGTAGTTGTACTTCTTCAACCACTAGTAGCAGCACAACAAAAACTAGCAGTGTTATTTCCAGTAAACCAACATCATCTTTAGAACCACATGAACATAATTGGGCCACTTCTTGGTCCTATGACAATACCAATCACTGGCATGCATGTTCTGGCTGTAAAGAAAAGAACGATTCCGCTGCTCATACACTTGGCGAATTCAAAGATGTTGATTTAGGTACACTTTTAAATAATCCAAAATATCAATATACAGTTGTCAACGCTAGAAAATGTAGCACTTGTGACTATTTCGAAATTGGTCAAACAAAAGATAGTGTTCTTCCAGAAGTAAGAGTCACTTTTGATCCTAAAGATCCACACGCTAACTTTGCGACAATTGCTAAGAGTACTGATGTGAATAGACCAAAAGTTGATGCTTCAGTTAGTATTACCAATTGTACTAATTCAATTACCGATAAAACCGCTACGATTAAAGTTAGAGGTAACCAAACCGCTGGCTTCCCTAAGAAAGGTTTTACTCTTAAATTTGAAAGCGAAATCAATCTTTTAGGTTTAGGCGAAGGCGGCAAATTTAAGAAATGGCTCTTAATGGCGGATGCTAAAGACTGTACGATTTCAAGAACCGCTTTAGGTTTAACCATGTCTAATCGTATTATCCGTGAAGATTCCAATGTTTGGGCTAGTGAATATACACCTGTCAGTCTTTATCTCAATAACCAATATTGGGGTATGTACTATTTAGCAGAACAAAAAGAATCAAAACCAGGCAGAATTAAATTAGGCGAAGTTGATGATGGCCATATCGGTGTTGATATTGGTTATTGCTTCGAATTAGACCATTATGCAACACAAGAGCCTAAGAAAGATGATGGTGGTGATCCAACATTTACCATTACTTATGATGGTTATGAAAATACTGGTGGTTGGGGCAATCAACCATATGATATTGAATCATCATTAGCCAACGAAGGTGTTATGACTCACTTCACAATGAACTCCGATATCACCGATGGTCCTACTCAACCATCAGATGAAGATATTGCATCAGGAAAGGCAAAAGGTATCCCAGTCAATGAAAAGAATAGTCAACAAGTTAAGTTCATTTCTGAAAGATTAACTGCTTTATTCAAAGTTTTGAAAAAAGGCGCTGTTGATAAACAAGCATATACAATTGATGCAGCAACTAACAAAGCTGTTGCCGCGAACGGCAAAACAGTTAGACAAGTTATTGAAGAAAACTTCGACCTCAATGCTTGGGCAGAAGGCTTCATCATCAATGCTATCGCATGTCCACCAGATGTTGGTTACTCTTCATTCTATATGTCATTCAATAACTCCGCTCAAGGCGATAAGAAGTTAAGATTTGATTGCCCATGGGATTTCGATAGTAACTTTGGCAATAGAAGCCAACTCTGTGAAGGTGGCGACAGTGGTCAAAAAGATCCATATTACTTAAATAGAACTTCTAACATGTGGTTACAATGCTTAAGCAAACTTGATTTCTTCATTAATGATTATGTCAAACCATTATGGAACAAAGTTAGAAATGAAAAAGTCTTCGAAGATTGCATCGATATGTTAAAGGTTTATTACAAAGTCTATGCTAATGAACATAAGAAGAACTTCACAAAATGGACTTCCATTAATCCTGATGATCCAAATGTTTCCAGCTACTTCAGTGGTGAATTAAGAGATGTTTTCAAAAAAGTAGATGAATCTAGCCGTAAGAAAGCTCAAAACGAAACAATTAACTGGTTCTCAAAACGTGTTAACTACTTCGAAAAGAAGTGGGGCGAAAATAGACCAAGCCTTCCTACTATCTAATATCATTAGTTGATAACGAAACAAAGATCTGTTGTGATCGCAACAGGTCTTTTTATATAAAAAGATACAAATAATACAATTTTTGCTACAATAAATATTGTATTTACTTCATAAGAGTGAAAGGAAAATAAAATATGAACAACGTTCCACAAATTAAAGTTGGTATTATCGCGGTTAGTAGAGACTGCTTCTCAATTGAATTATCAGTGAAAAGAAGAAAAGCTTTAGTAGAAGCTTATCAAAAGAAATATAACAAGGAAGACATCTATGAATGTCCTGTTTGTATTTTTGAAAGTGAAACTGACATGGTCAAATCATTAGAAGATATTAAGGCTCATGATTGTAATGCTCTTTGTGTTTTCTTGGGCAACTTCGGTCCAGAAATTTCTGAAACATTATTAGCCAAACATTTTGATGGCCCTAAGATGTTTATTGCTGCGGAAGAAGAAGATATTGGCGTTCTTTCTACCGATAGAGGCGATGCCTATTGTGGTCTTTTAAATGCTTCATATAACTTAAAGCTTAGAAACATTAATGCCTATATCCCAGATTCACCAGTTGGTGATGCTAACGATTGTGCGGATATGATTCATGATTTTTTGCCAATCGCTAGAACAATTGTGGGCTTAAATAATTTGAAAATTATTACCTTTGGTCCTAGACCACAAAACTTCTTAGCGTGTAACGCTCCTATTAAGCAACTTTATAACATCAATGTAGAAGTTGAAGAAAATAGTGAATTGGATTTGTTTGAATCTTTCAAAAAACACGAAAACGATGCAAGAATTCCAGATGTCGTTAAAGATATGTCTAATGATTTAGGTATTGGCAACAAAATTCCATCAATCTTACCAAAATTAGCCCAATATGAATTAACTTTATTAGACTGGGTAGAAACCCATAAAGGGTATCGCAAATACGTCGCTATCGCGGGTAAATGCTGGCCAGCTTTCCAAACAATGTTTGGCTTTGTCCCTTGCTATGTTAATTCAAGATTAACTGCTAGAGGTATTCCAGTTTCTTGTGAAGTTGATATCTACGGTGCATTAAGCGAATATATCGGTACATGCGTGAGCGAATTACCAGTTACTTTATTAGATATTAACAACACCTTACCAAAAGAATTATACAAGCAAGATATCGAAAACAAATTTGATTATGCTTTCAGAGATACATTCATGGGATTCCATTGCGGAAATACGTGCACATCCCTCTTATGTAATCCAGAAATGAAGTATCAAAAGATCATGGCGAGAGCCTTACCTCGTGAAGTCACTAATGGTACTTTGGAAGGCGATATCAAACCAGGTGAAATTACTTTCTATAGATTACAAAGTACATCTGATAATCATTTATTAGCCTATGTCGCTGAAGGTGAAGTATTACCAGTGCCAACACATTCATTTGGTTCAATTGGTATTTTCGCTATTAAGGAAATGAATAGATTCTACCGTTATTACTTGATTGAAAATGGTTTCCCACATCATGGTGCGGTTGCTTTCGGTCATTATGGCAAAGCCATTTACGAAGTTTTTGAATACTTAAATGCGGAAAAGATTGGCTACAATCAACCAGCGTCTTTACCATATCAAACTGAAAATCCATTTAAGAAATAGACTTTATAGTCTTTTCTTTTTACTATTTTTCTGATTAGAATAAAATTATCGAGTAGAGGAATAAGTTATGAGCAAATATCTCGGTACAATTATTACCGCTTTAGTCGTTGTAA
>JAKSVL010000048.1 GCA_024407995.1 Bacilli bacterium
GAAGATTACATGAATACAACCGAAGGCCAAAATCTTCCTATCAAGCATTGTCTCAAGGGCACCAAAGGTTGGGAATTATATCCCTTAATCGCTCCTTTAGTAAAGGACAGTCAAGTTTTTGAAAAGCCTGGCTTTGGCAATATGCAACTTGGTCATTACGTCGAAGAGCATCACTACGATGAAATCTATCTTTGTGGTCTAGTCAGTGATATTTGCGTTTTCTGCAACGCAGTTATCGTTAAATCGGCAGCTTCCCCATACGCTAAAATCAAAGTGGTGCGCAATGCGACATCATCCTATGATTTAGAGATGCAAGAGAAAGCTTTCGATGTTTTAAAACACTTACATATCGAAATTATCTAATCCAATTAAAAATTAAGGAGTAACAAAAATTATGAAAAACATGGTCTACATTCAATCTGGTGGTCCAACTTCTGTTATTAACACCTCTTTATATGGTGCAATTAAAGAAGCAAAAAAACATCCTGATCAAATCGGTCACATTTATGGCTCTCAACATGGTGTTGAAGGCTTAATCGATGATGATTTAATCGATTTAGGTTTAGAAGATGATGAACAAATCGAATATCTTCTTCAAACACCAGGTAGCATTTTAGGTACAACTAGAAAAAAACTTCCAAAGGATATCCACTCGGAAGAATATATGAAAATTATCGCAACCATCAAGAAACACGACATTGGTTATGTTTTCATCAATGGTGGCAATGACTCAATGGATACTTGCAATAAGTTAGCCAAATTAGTCAAAGAATTAGGCATCGATGATGTGAAAGTCGTTGGTGTACCAAAAACAATTGATAACGACTTAGCGTGTACTGATCACTCTTTAGGTTTCCCAAGTGCTGCTAAATTTGTCATGAATTCTATTAACGCATTTGCTATGGATGCTGGCTGTTTCAAAATTGGCAAAGTCCACATCGTTGAAATTATGGGCCGTGATGCTGGTTGGTTAACTGCTTCTGTCGATTTACTTCCAGAACAAACAAGACCACATCTCATTTACCTTCCAGAAATGAAGTTTGATTTAGAACAATTCTTAGTAGATGTTAAGAAAGTTTATGCTGAAAAAGGCTTTGCCTTAGTCGCTATTTCTGAAGGCTTACAATTCGAAAGAGATATGTCCAACGTTAGAGTTGATGGTTTCGGCCACGCTCAATTAGGCGGTGCTGCTACTGAACTTTGCAGAATCGTAGAAAATAGACTCGACTTACCAACAAGAGCAGTTGAGTTCTCAATTGTTCAAAGAGCATTCCCAGCTTGTGTCTCTTTAACTGACCGTAAAGAAGCAATCAAAACTGGTGAAAAAGCTGTCCAAGCCGCTCTTAAAGGCAGAACAGGAAAAATGGTTATCTTCGAAAGAGTTAGCCAAAATCCATACAAGATTAAATACAAACTCGCACCTTTGAGCAAAGTTGCTAATGCCGTTTCTCATGTCAAACCAGAAATGATTATTGACGCCACTCGCATGAGTGATAGTTTCAGAGACTATTTACGTCCATTAGTCCAAGGTGAAGTTAAATTAATTTATAAAGATGGCATTGCCCCTGTGAGCAATTTCAAACGCATTAAAGTTAAATAAAATGAAAAAACTATGGAACCAAAATAATGAGGCGAAAGCTTTAATTGTTTCCACAATCCTAACACTTATTGGTTTTTGTGGAACTGTCTTTCTATTTTGGCTCCAGCGTTATGATATTCCTCTCGCTGTGTTAGTAGGAGGAGGAATAACCATCTTATCTTGGCTTGTTCTTTATTTATTAAAGAAGACTGGCAAGCCTCATACAAAAATTGAGATTGCAGTGATGTTTTCAAGACTCATTGTGGTCACATCTCTAGCTGTGATATTCGCAATTCTTGCCTACCATGCTTTTATTGTGATTTTCTCGCCTATCGCTATGATTATCGCCTACTTTGTAGTGTCGCTAACATCGGTCATTATTTTTTCAAGGAAAGGAGAATGAAATGTTTGATCACTTTTTCGACTTAGACATTCCGGGTGAAGTATATTCTTCGCTTATTGTTGTGTTGATTATTGTTGTTTTATCAATCATTGTCGCTATCAAAGCGCGTTTTCATAATCCTTTGAAGAAACCAAAAGGCCTTTTGCTGATTGCTGAAATTGGTGTTAAATATTTTGATAATTTTGCTAGAGATTTAACCGGTGGTGCTATGCCAGAGTTTGGCGGTTTCATTATGGGTGTAGCGGTTTATCTTTTCTTAGCCTTCATTTTTGGCTTAACTGGTTTGCCCTCACCAGTCACATACATGGCCGTTCCATTGTCTCTTGGCTTAACCACATTTTTACTAATTCATTTAGTATCCGCTAAGTATACGAAGTGGGCATATTTTAAACGCTACATTGATCCTTTACCAGTTTTTCTACCAATTAATTTACTTTCAATGTGGGCGCCTCTTCTTTCATTGACTCTTCGTTTATTTGGTAACGGTATAGCCGGGTGGGCGCTATTAACTATTGTGGAAGTCTCTTTAAGAGATCTTTCTGCTGCGATATTTAGTTTTATGCCTACTGACGCCTTGGGAAACAACTGGAATGAAATATTCCTTGCCCCAATCCCTATGGCAGTTTTGCATGCTTATTTTGACTTGTTCTCAGGTCTTATCCAAACAGTGGTGTTCATTTCTTTGACCGCTATTTTCATTGGGCAAGAAATTCCTGAAGAAGTCGTTGTGAATAATTATCAAGAAAGGAGGAAATCGTTATGACAGGTTCAATGAACATTATGGCGGCTGCTATTGCTATTTTAGGCGTTATGCCTAGTGCGTTAGGCGAAGGCCTAGTGTGTGCACACGTCGTCGATGGCATGTCACGCAACCCAGAAATGTATGGCAAATTAAGAACCACAATGATTCTCGCTTGTGCTCTTGTTGAGACAACTGCGATTTATTCATTGTTAATTTCAATCTTAATTTTGTTCGTTATTGGAAAGTAGGAGGAAAAGAAATATGCCAGTATACTATGCTGAAAGTATCGGTGAAACAATTAGTGCAATTGGCGAAAAACTAGTGCCTAATTTACTCTCTTTTGTTGTGCAATTTCTTTCTTTCTTAGTCCTTTTGCTTGTGGTTTTCTTCTTCGCTTACAAGCCTGTAAAAAAGATACTTAACAAGCGTGCTGATTACATTCAAGATGAAATCAATCAAGCGGAAGAAAAAAATGCTTTGGCGACAACTTCTGTCAACGAAGCAAAAGAACTCGTGAGTTCGAGCAAAGTCAAGGCTAGCGAAATTATTAAAAATGCTGAAAGCCAAGGACAAGAAAAATATGACGCTATGATTTTAGAAGCAAAGCAAGAAGTAGCGGACATGAAAAAAGCAGCGGAACAAGATATTGCACGCGCCAAAGAAGATGCTATCCAAGACATCAGAAGCGAAATGGTTAATGTGGCCTTAAGCGCTTCAAAAGAAATTTTAAAACGCGAAGTTGACGAAAAAGATAACGCCAAACTCGCTGAGGATTTTATTGATCAATTGAATTAATTTATGTTAGAAGCTTAGATTTGAGTTCTATTTTTATTTCTTT
>JAKSVL010000049.1 GCA_024407995.1 Bacilli bacterium
TTTGATTGCGGTTAAGTGTTCAGCGTCCGTTAAATCAGCGGTATATTGAACTGTGTGAGAGCATATCGTTGCAATACCCGTTTGACGAATGGCGTAAATATCTTGGTGGTCACCAAAGATAGATAAGCTACGTGTTGCTAAGCTACGCGCGGAAACATGTAAAACGGCTGGTAATAATTCACCAACCCATTTGTAAATGTTTGGAATCATTAATAATAAGCCTTGGGAAGCGGTATATGTGGACGCTAAACCACCAGCTTGTAAAACACCGTGAACAGCACCAGAAGCACCAGCTTCAGATTGCATTTCGCTTACTTTGACTACTGTGCCAAAGAAGTTTTTACGGTTTTGAGAAGCATAGACATCAATATTCTCAGCCATTGGTGAGGATGGAGTAATAGGATAGATGCCTGCGACTTCGATGTAATTATAAGAGCCTAATGCTGCGGCGGTATTGCCGTCAACGGATAGCATTGTCTTTTTAATTTCGGACATAAAAATCCCTCCTAAATAACCGCTAATATTATACGAGCATGTGTACGCGTTTACAAGTTTGCTTTTGAAAGAATAGTAATTTATTTTTTATAAATTAAAAATTGTCATTATTCTCAAGAAAAAACCTCCCATCTTGGAAGGTTGTTATCTAGTGATGATGTCAAAATTATTTTTTCTTTTTTAACATCGCTAATTCGTCGTTTACAAGACGTTTTAAGATTCTTAAATCCTTTTCACGCAAAACGAGATTACGATCCACCATGCCTGCAAAAGTCATCTTTTTATAGACAAAGTCACTGACGGATTCATATTCATCGATATCTTTACGTGTCGCCATGACTTTTGGAGCGGCTGGTGCTTTCTTTTCTTCTTCGTTAGAAATGTATTCCTTAATTTGAGGAATAAGTGCTAATAAGTCATAAGATGGATCCATATTAAGCATTGGATCGAAATATGAAAGGTTTTCCGCGATTACTTCTGGATAAACACCAACAATATGTGAAAGTCTTTCACAAGTCATATATTTGACTTTATTTTTGCTCATCGCATTTAAATACTTCTTTAAAACAGAAACACTTGGTCCTTTCATAAATATGTACCTCTTTATGTTTATATTGTAAAACAATCTTGATGCTTTCTCAACAAAACGAAAAAAGACTAGGTAAACTAGTCTTAATTTCACAAATTGGTACACTCTCAGGGATTCGAACCCTGGACCCCGAGATTAAGAGTCACGTGCTCTGCCAACTGAGCTAAGAGTGCATCGCTAGATAATAATATAAAATATTTAAGTTTTGGGCAAGTAATAATTATTTTTAATTATGGTTCTTTGAAGTCTTTCATCAAATATTTATTAAAAAAGAGGGAGTATCATGAGGATACTCCACTCAATCTTTTAAGTTTTAACGAATAAATTAGTACGCTAATTTGAATCCGCCGATATCTAAGCTATAACCACCGCCAAGATATGTTAAGACGATTGTGTTAGCGCCTTCGTTTAATGTAATTGTAGCGAAGTCGAACCAGACTGCGACTGCAACTGGACTGCCACCATCGGAGACACCGCTGTTGCTTTTGCTATCAACACCGATATCAGCAAGTGTTCTTGCATCATCTGTTGGTAATGTAACATTTTCATCATTAACTTTGAGTGAGAATTTTACCGTTGAACCTTGCTTGTAAATGCCAGCTTGTGCAGCGTTAGTGGCTTTTGTTGTAAGGAGAGCGGATAATGTTACATTATCTCTATAGTCAGTAGCGTTGTAGTTAAGAGTGATGGAATTATTAGCTGAACCTAATTTAATGAATGTATCACCAAGGTTTGAACCACCATTATTACCAGCACTGATTTCTGAGAAATCGTATTCTTTTAAGAGTGTTTTTGATGGTGTTGGACTGGCTTGAGTGGCAGTGATTGTGATTGTTAAATCAGATTCGATCTTTGTGATGTTATAGAAGCCATCTTCTGCTTTGAATTTGTTATATGTACCAACGATGAAATCAACTTTATCATCGACGATATCTGGAACAAATTCATAGCCTTCATCACAAACTACAGCAAAGTTAATTTGTGAGCTTGTGTCGAATGAATAGTCATATGGTGCATCTTTGCTACGTGCATAGATTGTTGTAGCGTTTTCGGCATCAATGTTTGTGCCTTCTTCATTCTTTTTGCCGATGTAAGAAGTAATTGAGCAGTGATCTGTCACGAATGTGACTTTGTGACCTGGAGCTTGTTCACCTTGAACAGGATTAACTTTTACAGTAATGTTGCCTTGGATTTTTGTGATTCTGAAGAGTGTATCGTCATCAACTGCTGGTTCTTCATCCTTAGCCGGATTTTGTTTGATGTTCTTGTAAGGTTTATTTTCTCCAACATATTCAACAGTGATATTGGATGCGTTGCAAGTATAGCCTTCATCACAAACTACTTTGAAGTTGATTTGAGGTGTGAATTCGTCTAATTCATCATATGTTTTGATGATACCATTTTCATCCATTGCCCATGCTGTAGCAAGTTCAACTGGTGCAGAGGCATAATCTTTACCTGTATAAACTAAGACTTTGCAGTGTTCTGGTGCAAATGTGACTTTGTAACCTTCTGTGGCTACTGCTTTAGCGGTGCCAGCATAGTTAACTCTTACTTCACCACCGAATAATAAACGGTAACCAGCATTATTTTGTCTTAATGTAATGGTATTTTCACCTTTGACAAGGTTAATTTTGGCAAATGTAACATAGCCACGAGCGGTTTGTGATAAGCCTAAGCTATCATATGTTTCACTACCGATATCCCAGTCAGCGAATTCACCGTTGTTGACTTTAACGGAATATTTGTAAGTACTACCATCTTGTGCGCCTTGTGAACCATGATCGCTACCTGTGTAGACACAACCGAAAGCGAGTTCGGCATCAGTGATGGCTTTATCAACACTGATTTTCCAGGAAATTGTGCTGTTCTTTGCGAGTAATTTAGATTCAGTTCTTAATGTTTGCTCAACATTGTTATAACCTGATGTGTCACCAAAATCAGCACTCTTGGATGAATAATCATTGAAAGCAATAGCGATGTATCTGGAATCATCGTCTTTACATTTCATGTTGTTGACGTTTTTCTCATCAGAATTCTTAACTGCTTCGCCATCAGCTTCGTAAGCATGAACATGTGGTGCTGGCTTGCTGCTATCTGCTTTTGAAGAAGTGTTTACATTTTGAGATGAAACTGGATCTTGAGATGAGCTGTTTACGTTTTGTGATGTTCCGCTTTCACCATTAGAACTAATTGGTTGATTTGAGGAACTATTATTACCACCGCAGGCTACTAATGACGAGAGAAGTAAACCAAAAGTTGCGATAGGCAATAAAAATTTTCTTTTTGACATATCAAAACTCCTTTTT
>JAKSVL010000005.1 GCA_024407995.1 Bacilli bacterium
TTAACAACGATGAAAATTATTTCTTAAATGATCTTAATTTCGAAATTAGAAAAGGTGAGACACTAGGTATCATCGGTGGTACAGGTAGTGGCAAGTCCACAATTGTTAATTTAATCGAAAGATTTTATGAAGTTAGCAAAGGAAATATCTATTACAAAGGCATTCTTTTAAAAGAATATGACTTGAATGCCTTAAGACAGGATATTGGCTTAGTTAATCAAAAAGCTTCATTGTTCAATGGCTCGATTAAAGATAATTATTTAATGAGCAATAAGGAAGCAACAGATGAAGATATTATCACCGCTCTTAAACAAGCAGAAGCATATGAATTTGTATCGCAATTAGATGATGGCATTAATCATTTGGTTAGAGAAGGTGGCACCAATTTCTCTGGTGGTCAAAAACAAAGACTTTGTATTGGTCGAGCGTTGGTGAAAAAGCCACAAGTTTTAATCTTAGACGACTCCACGTCTGCCTTAGATTTATTAACAGATAAAAAGATTAGAACTAATATTGCTAATCTTAAAGACATCACTAAAGTTATTGTTTCTCAACGTGTTTCCACAATTCAAAACGCAGATTTTATTATTGTTTTAGATGGTGGACGAGTCGTTGGACAAGGTAAACACGATGACCTATTAATGAATTCTCCGATTTATCGTGAGATATATGAAACACAAATTAAGAAAGGATAGTATGAGCAATAAGGAAAGATTATTTTCATATCTAAAACCAATGCGTAAATTACTCGTAATTGCGTTAGTCTTTGCTTTGGTTTTCGTTGTTAGCCAAATTGCTCAACCATTCTTGCTTGGCAAAGCGCTAGATGCTTCTAAAGATGCTGACATGCATCAAGAATTTTATATTTATACATTTGTCGCTTTGGGCTTAATTATTTTAGGCTCAATATTCGCCTACTTCTTTGAAGTAATTATTATGAATGTCTCACAAAAAGTAATTAAAAATGCTAGAGATGATATTTATCAAAAAATCAATGCTATTTCAGTCAAGGATTTTGATCAAAAAACACATGGCGATTTAGTGCTTTTAGAAATTCGTGATATGGAAAACTTTGCCGCTGGATTATTCGCGGTATTCAAAACATTGATACAAGGCATTTTCACAATAATTGTGACCATTATTATGATGGTAATGGTGAACTGGATTTTAGCCCTCGGTGTGATTATCCTTTCTCCGCTCAGCATGATTATGGCGAAGATTGTCTCTGGCTTCTCACACAAACACTACAAGAAACAAGGCGAACTCCAAGCGAATATTTCTTCAATTACACTAGAAACATTAAATAATATCGATATTGTGCAATCATTAAACAATGAACAAGAAGCAATTAAAGGTTTTGATATCGCTAATGAAAAACTAAAGAAAGAGGGACGTGTCGCTCAATTCTCTGCTTCATGGGTTAATCCATCTACTCGTCTAGTTAACAACACCATTTATGTTTTAATCGGTATTGCGGGTGTCATTATGCTTTCTCACGAATCCGAATTAGCAATTATTTTTGCTACTATGAGCATTGGTAGATTATCTTCGTTCTTATCTTATACAAATCAATATAGTAAGCCATTTAATGAAGTATCAAATGTCGCAGCAGAATATGAAAACGCCAAAGCATCTTTGAGAAGAATTAACGACTTCCTCAATTTGGATGATGATATCGATGAAGGTGAATCAATCGTAGATACTATCGAATCAATTGAATTCAAAGATATGAGTTTCAGTTATAATCCTAACCGCCCACTAATTGAACATTTTAATTTAAAAATTAATAAAGGCCAAAAGGTTGCAATCGTAGGCCCAACAGGCGCAGGTAAAACCACACTTATCAATCTATTAATGCGTTTCTATGACCCAACCAGTGGAGAAATCTTAATTAATGGTCAACCATATTCTGAAATTACCAAGCAATCATTAAGACACAGCATAGGTATGGTCTTACAAGACACTTGGATATTTAGTGGCACTATCATGGATAATATTCGTTATTTCAAGCAAGACGCTAGTGAGCAGGAAGTCGAAGAAGCTGCTAAAAAAGCACATGCAGATGTATTTATAAATACATTACCAGATGGCTATTTAACTAAAGTTAGTAACAGAAGTGGCTTATCAGAAGGCCAAAGACAAATGATTGCGATTGCTAGAGTAATGTTGTTAAACCCAGAATTAGTTATTCTTGATGAAGCAACAAGCAATATCGATACACGTAGTGAAAAGTTAATCACCGATGCTTTTGATGCCATTATGAAAGAAAAAACATCAATCGTTATTGCCCACCGATTATCTACTATTCGAGAAGCTGATATTATTTTGGTTTTGAAAGATGGTGCAATCGTGGAAACTGGTAGCCATATTGAGTTAATGAACAAACAAGGTTTTTATCACTCCTTGTATTCCTCACAATACAAGTAATGGGTATTTACTAGTCCAATATGGTGAAATTTGCTATAATAATTCAGGCAATAGATAGGCTTGGTTAAATTATGAAGAAAAAAGTAGTAATTATTGGTGCGGGACCTGCAGGTCTTAGCACAGCATATGAACTTTCTAAAAGTGATGATTATGACATCACAATTTTAGAATTAGAAAAGTTTGTTGGTGGTATTTCAAGAACCGCTGAATATAACGGTAATAGAATGGATGTCGGTGGACACCGTTTCTTTACCAAAGTCGATCGCGTCAGTAACTTGTGGCACGAAGTGATGCCTCTTCAAGGCGAACCTAGCTTAGATGATATTTTGCTCCAAAGAAAAATTGAATTAACAGAAGGCGGTCCAGATCCAGAAAAAGAAGACCGCGTCATGCTTAAGCGTAATAGAATTTCAAGAATCTACTTCATTAAGAAGTTCTTTGATTATCCAATTTCAATGAAGGCTAGGACATTCATTAATATGGGTTTCTGGAGAACAATGAAATCTGGTTTTGGTTACATTGGTAGTTCCATCCATAAACGCAAAGAAAAATCATTAGAAGATTTCTATATTAATAGATTCGGTAAACCTTTATACCAATTATTCTTTGAAAGCTATACCGAAAAACTCTGGGGTGTCCATCCTAGCAAATTAAGCGCGGATTGGGGTGCACAAAGAGTTAAAGGCTTATCTTTATTTAAAGCTTTTGTTACCGCAATCACAAAACCATTCAGAAAGAAGAGTGCTAAAGTTGAAACATCATTAATTAGCCAATTTGAGTATCCAAAATATGGTCCAGGGCAATTATATACACTTCTCGCAGAATCGCTTCAAGAAAAGGGCGTTAATATTGTTTATGAAGCAGAAGTGAATCAAATAGTGATGAACGAAAATAAACAAATCACTAAAGTGGTTTGTAAAAATGGTCAAAGCTATGATGCGGATTACTTTGTCTCATCCATGCCAATCAAAGACTTATTTGAATCATTAGGAGAATCAAACGTTAATAAAGAGGCCTATTATACCGCGGTTAATTTACCATACCGTGATTTCATCACTGTCGGCCTTTTATTAGATAAATTGAAAATCAAAAATAAAACTAAAATACCAACATTAAATAACATTGTTCCTGATACTTGGATTTATGTTCAAGAAAGAGATGTCACAATGGGACGTATGCAGTTATTCAATAACTGGTCACCATACATGGTCAAAGATCCAGAACATACTGTATGGATGGGTCTAGAATACTTCTGTACTGAAGGTGATCAAATGTGGGAAAGCAACGATGAAGACTTCATCAATATGGCTATCGATGAATTAATCAAGATGGGCATTATCGAATCTAAAGAAAATGTTTTGGATTCTACTAGATTAAAAGTAAAGAAAGCTTATCCTGCTTACTTTGGTAGTTACGATAACTTCCACCTAGTGAGAGAAGAATTAGATCAAATTAGTAATTTGTACTGCGTTGGTAGAAACGGACAACACCGTTATAACAATATGGACCATTCCATGTTAACCGGTCTTTTAGCAGCGGATTTCATTAAAGAAAATCGCACTGAAAAAGATGCTCTTTGGGAAGTGAATACTGAAAAAGAGTATCACGAAGAAAAAGAAGAAAAGAAAAAGTAATTCTTCTAGTACATTATTAAGTAGAAGGCGCTAGAACTAGCGATAAAAAGTATTCCAATACTTCCAGTAACGACTGATAGATATTTCTTCCAGTCGTTTTCTTTTGTAAACTTATCGAACGCTAAAGCGTCTAATATCATAAAGCCAACTATAATCGGTACGATATAACGGAAGTCCATTGTACAACCATATGGCATTTTAATATTGAAATATAATTGAGCAATTAATTGACTAAGAATCAATGTGCCAGCGAATATCTTCATTTCTAAATGTTCTTTGCCAGATTTAACAAGATAGACAATCATTAATATTAATGATAAGTAAACAAATAAATAATTAAATGCTAAGGCGAAAATCGCAAATGCATCCGCGCCCATGAATGAATACTCACCAAATATCGCTGATTTAATCATGAAGTTTGGTAAGTTATAGTTAACGAATGTGTTGCCCCATATATTGGAGAAATAATCATATAAATCAAAGATATTAATGAATCGTTCAAAGAAGGAATATTGTTCTTTGTGCAAACCATCAGCGAGATTTGAGAAAACAAAGCCAAATGGTTGATCAAATCTAATTTTGGCGTAAATGTGGAACCATAAACCAAGTGGTGCTGCTAAAGCGACAATGATTAAACCCTGGAAAATAATATGTTTGAATGGTTCTTTTTTAATGAGTGCTTGAATGAAGGTCATAAGGAATGCTACAAAGGCTGGCAAAATAATTAATGCACCGGACAATTTTGCCATCATGGCTAGGCCAGTGAATAAGCCAATCATTGCAGCGTTGAAATATGAATGCTTTTCCCACCAGCAGATGGTGAAATAAAGAACAATAAAGCAGTTCATGATACAAAGTGGGTCGTTGTTAATTTGGCCAGCTTGAATGAACAATGCTGGGAATAAGCAAATGAACAATGCGGCGAATACTTTGAATTTGTTATCGATTTTTAATTTGTAAGCAATTTTTACACCAAAATAGATGGTGATATTCATGTAGAAAATGGACAACACTTCACTGCATTGGAAAATAGTGTTTTGATCGCCTAAAACATAGACATTACTTCTTGCAAGAGTATTGATAAATGACATAATACCTTTACCAACACGCATATAGATTGATTGAATAAAAGCATTAAGTGGTGGGTGATAGAATTGGTACGCTAAATGACCATCTGCATCAACTTCAGTTGGTAATTTACCAGTAGTGTATAAAGTCCAAGCGTAACCATCATGTCCATTTCCAAAGCCAGTAACAGCGTCGTGTTGACGATAATAAACTGGTGTCATGAGCATATATAATAGTTGAATCAAAACGCCTAATAAGAAAATGAGAAATAGTAGTGTTTCAAACGTTAATTTCTTTTTAACTTTTAAAGCAATCCCAGTAATAACGAGAATAAGAATACATGAATAAATAAAAAACTTGGCAATCACACCATCGGTAGAACCGAAATTAACATCACTTCTAAAATAAAGTGGCTTAAAAATATAAAAAGTGATATTCACAAATAGGAATAAGCCTGCTAATACAGCGATATCAATTAATATTCTTTTGTTTTTAATGCAAAATTCTTTCATGCTCATACATCATAACACAAACGCATAAAGAAAAAACGCCTTAACTATGTAAGACGTTTTGATTCTTTTCTAAAAGCTTCAATTATTAAGCAACTGCTTCTCTATTGTTTGCTTTTCTGATTTCGTTAAGTTCGGCAAGAGCTTGAGCATCTAATTCGGCTTGTTTTGCATCAGCTTCTTCTTTAGCTTTCGCAGCTTTAGCTTTTTCTTCTTCGCTCATTGCATCGAGTTTAGCTTGTTTCTTTGCTTCAGCAGCGGCTTTCTTATCGGCAGCCTTTTGATCTGCTTCTGCTTTCTTTGCTAAATAAGCATTGTTTTCGGCTTCGAAATCAAGGCCTTTTGCTTCGCACTTTGCTTTTAATTCGTTCACTCTAGCTTCTTCAACTAAGCGAGCGTTTTCTTCATCTTCCAATCTGGCTCTTTCTTCTGGTTCGACCCATGTGCCACCAGCAGCGAGAACTGCGGCTTTTTGATCGGCGATGATAGCTTTATTATCAGCATTGGTGAATTTTTCAACTTTCATGAAGATGAACATGATAGCGATGATGAGGTAGCAAATACCTTCAACACCGAATGCTAAGAATGTATTGACGATCTTTCTTGCGTCGCCAGCTTGGAAAATGTTGTTGAAGCCAGCGATGATACCATTACAGATACCACTCATAGCGACCATGATGGAACCGTAGACTGCCATGGTGAAACCATCGGTACGAACACCATGAACTGCTTCTTGGTGATCTAAGACGTTAGCCATTAAAGCCATAGAGATGTACATTGCAGGAGCAGTACCTAAAGCTTTAATACAGAATGATGCAACGGAGATACCAGTGATAGCACCAACGTTACCTGGAACGGCTAAGCACGCGAATGAAGCAGCGGCTGCGACTGCAGCAACGATACCGCCCATTGCGATTGTTTTTGATTTTGTGAATTTAGCAGCAAGTGGCCAAACGAGAACCATACCAACTGCGGTTGGGATAGCACCAACAGTGTTAATGACTGATGAAACAGCAGCGCCACCTGTTAAGGCTTGTGAGAAGAATGACATAGCGTTGTTCTTCATCATGCCGCCGAATTGGTATAAGAACCAGAAGATCATTAACATCCACCAGAATTTGTCTTTCATACAAATCTTGATTTGTTGAGACATGGTGACTTTATTAGCTTGATTGTTATTGCCGTTTGCTTCTGCTTCAGCGTTTTTGATTTGTTCTTCAGTAATTCTTTCACGTGTGAAGAAGTATTCGAGGATACAACCAACGATTAAGGCGATAATCATGATAATCATGACAATCATCCATTTTTCATTAGCTTGTTGACGGGTAATTGTTGTGTTGAAGTCAACGCCTTCGACAAGGCCATTTTTAAGGACTTCAGCATAGCTGTTTGTGAATTTGACATCGCCTAATTCTGGGTGAGCAGCGAGATATAAAGGAGTATATTCATATTTTGGGAATAAACCTAATAAATCGACTAAGATACCACCTGCCATACCGGAGACACCGGCAGCGGCTAATTGAGCGGCCATAATTGCAGTACCTAAGAGACCACGTTTTCCGCCATCACGTGTAGATAAATTAACCAATGCACTATGTGATGTGTAATATAATGGCCATGCAAATGCATAATATAAGTTGTAGCCAACAGCAACTAAAATAGATGTTAATACAGCACCATTTGTGCTTGCATTAAGACCTAATGCGGATTTAGCAGCTTCTGCTTCGTTAGCAGCTTCTGGATACATGAATGGATTAAATAAAACAAGCATTGCCACTAAAATAACTGGCATACCAATTAAAATAAGTGGTCTTGCTTTACCAGCGAGTGTTGGTTTTCTTTCCATTAATCTACCAACAAGAATATTACCGGCAATGATAATAATTGATGAGATGATAGGAAGAAGTGTGCCAAATAACTGGTTCCATGATTCAAAGCCAAGAACTGTTTGCCAATATTGGACGAGCCAAATGTTAATAATACTGTTTCCGACTAAAGCTAAAATAGGTCCAAGTAAATATCCAAGACCGGCTTCAGGGAATAGCGAAACTGATGAGCTTTTAATTTTTGAACGCATTAAACGAGTTTCAAAAAAGCTCTTTTTGGTTTTTTCCGCCATAAGAAACCTCCTAATGTTAATCACGTATTAAAAATACGATTATAAGTATATACCAATTATTATCTATAAATAAGCCATTTTTAAAAAAGTTGCGCTTTTTGTCGTTTACATAGCGCAAGAAAATCACATTCTTTTCAAAAAGAATTTTACTTGAGAAGGGCCTTAAATAATTCCAAATCTTCAGGTGTTGTAACTTTAAAATTGAACTTATCGCCTTTGGCGAAATGAACTTCAACGCCAAAATTCATCACTAATTTGCAATCATCTGTGACGTTAGGGATATTGTCTAATAAAGCTCTTTTATGAGCTTTTCTAATAATTCCATATTCGAAAGTTTGTGGTGTTTGAGCTTGATATAATTCTGAACGGTTTAGTGTTTCATTGATAGTTTCTTTGTTTTTAGAATTGATAATTGTGTCGCTTGCTTGAACGACTGTATCGACTGCACCATAGCGTTTTCCTAAAGCAATATTTTCGTCAATGATAGCATCAGAAACGAGCGGTCTAGCGGAGTCGTGTATCAATATTAGGTCTTTTTCACTAGTGATTAACTTAGCAATTTCTTGTATCCCGTTGTAAACAGATTGCTGTCTAGTTTTGCCACCAGCGATGACTGATTTGACTTTGTTATAACCCTTTACTAACTCTTCAACTTTAGTAATATTTTCTTTGTTTGTGGCAATCACGATTGCATCAACATTTTGATTGTTTTGAAATTTTTCAACACTATAAATAAATAGTGGTTTTCCATTAACCACGATAAATTGTTTTGGTTGATTGGCATTCATTCTTGTGCCGCTTCCTGCAGCTAAAACAAGGGCAATATTCATAATTAAATTCTATGTTCTTTCAAATAGTCTTCATAACCTTGGTCTAAAGAAACACCAGAATTATAGTGATGACCAACTTGTTGTTCTATTGGTGGGAATTTCATGTAATCTTTGTATAAATTCGTTAAGTATTTATCGTATTGTTTTGGTACTTTAACTTCGATATCTTCGAAAGGTACTTTGATAGTTTCTCTAAAGATATCAGCATCCATACAGTTTATTCTCCAAGTGAAACCAAACATGATACCTGCCATCTTAGCTTCTTCTAAAGGAATTCTCTTAGCGAATTTGTCCACTCTTTTATTGCGATAATGGGCAATATCGAAAACATAGAACAAGCCTGCAACAATATTTAAGCCAATATCTTTGAAAAATGTTCTCTTGTGGACTTTTCTTCTTAAAGCGCCTAAATATGAGAAATAAACTTGTCTCCAAACAAATTTGTTCTTTTTACCAATTTTTTCACGATCTCCAACTTCTCTAGACATACCATCAATTGGGAAAATGTCGATAAAAACACCATGATTAATACGATGGTTTTTAAATGCATTTTCTAAGAAAGTGGTAGAGGAATCTCTTAATTTTGCATAACTGTAAATGTAGCAAGGATCTGATTTGTAAGTTTGAATGAAATATGGTGTGCCTTCATATTCGGATTGTAATTGAATGTATTTTTCATAATCTTTTCTTGGCATACCGACATCAATATCATCATCCCAAGGGATGAATCCTTTATGTCTAATTGCCCCTAAAGCAGTGCCGTATACTAAAAAATATTCGAGATTATGTTTGTCACAAACTCTAATAAACGCTTTTAGTACATCAAGTTGCTTCTGCTGCAGTGGATTCATGGTTCTATTATAATATACAAAGTATTTGATTATTACAATTGCTTAATATTTTCTAACTTAACTTCAAATTTCTCGTTAGATTCTCTTGTCAAAGAAATGATGTGTTTATCATAAATAAAAGTTTGGCATTGATAATCTTTACCTAGATATGTTTTCACACCATTGAGAGGCAAGCTCGGTATTTCTTTTATTTTGCTAATGGAACTTCCAATACATTTGATCAAACTTTCTTTAGCACACCAAAGATAATAAAAATCTGCGTGTTCTTTAATCATCTTGGCTTCGGCATCATTGAAGATACGAATCAGAGATGACATATCCTTTTCAATATTTTCTTCAATATCGATACCAATTTCTTTATCTGACACCGCCATAACGATGTATCGGCCTGAATGTGAAACGTTAAAATATGGTCCATTTTGGAAAAACGGCTTACCCGTGTTAGTAAAAAGTAATGGTTCGTTAGATAATGAATTAATTAAAAATGAACTCGCTAAAGAACGAATTTGGTCAATTTCGTTTTTGTATTTACTAGCTTTTTCTTTTTGTGCATCGTTCACTTTTTCTAAAAGCTTATTCTTGTGATGCTTTGCAAGTTCAATATCTAAGACAAGTAATTTAACTATTTGCATACAACTATTGTAATATCTACAACAAAAAGTGCAAATTTTCACCAATATTCATCCATTTGTTGTAGACTATCGTTTGTATGATAAAGAAAAACGCTGGTATCTTACTTCCTATTAGTGCTCTTCCAGGAAACCACGGGATTGGTGATTTCTCTGATTTTGCTTATCAATTCGTTGATTGGCTCAAAGAGCGCCATTACCATTATTGGCAAATTTTGCCTCTTAATCCATTAGGACCTGGTGATTCTCCATACATCACAATTTGCAGTGAGGCTATTGATATTCGCTTCATTTGTTTAACTGATTTAGTGGACATGGGCTTATTAAAAAGCGTTCCTGATTTCCAGAAGTCATCAACATCAATCAATTATGGCGATGTTTTAGCATTCAAAGAAAAATATCTTCGTAAAGCATTTGGCAAATCAACATACGATTTAGCCAGATTCAAAGCCAACAACCCATGGGCTGTAAAATATGGCGAATATCTTGTTCTCAAGAAAATTAATGATAACCGTGCATGGAATGAATGGGATATTTGTGAAATACCAGAAGAGATGAAAAATGAAGTTGATTACCACATATGGTGTCAATATATAGCGTACAAGCAATGGAATAAATTGGTTAATTATTGTCACGCGAATGGAATTAAGCTTATTGCAGATTGTCCATTTTATGTTGGCCTTGATAGTGTGGATTGTTATATGCATCAAGATCAATTCATGCTCGATGAAAATCATCGCCCAACTCTAGTCAGTGGTTGTCCTCCAGATGCTTTTAGTGATGATGGACAATTATGGGGCACACCAATTTATAACTTCGAAAAAATGAAAGAAGATAACTACTCTTTCTTAATAAATCGTATTGGCTTTTTAAGCCGGCATTGTGACTATTTAAGATTAGATCACTTTAGAGCGTTTGATACCTACTGTGTCATTCCAGCGGAAGATAAAAACGCTAGAAGAGGCGAATGGAAAGTTGGTCCTCGTCACGATTTCTTTAATTCTTTATACGCTCGCTATCCAGATATTCAGATTATTGCAGAAGATTTAGGTCTACTTTTTGCCAGTGTTCATCCTTTGAGAGATGATTACAATCTTCCGGGAATGAAAGTCATTCAATTTTGTATTTTTGATGTGTATAACATTAAAGAAAATGTCATCCTATATCCTGGTACTCATGACAATCAAACCTTATATGGCTGGTTAAAATCATTAAATAAAATTGATAAAGATACTTTAAAAGAAATGTTCCATTATCCTAAGGATTTATATGCCGCTTTATTTGACTATATTTGGAATATGAAGAGTATTATCACAATTATTCCACTTCAAGATTTATTAAAGCTTGATGATAAAGCTAGAATTAACCACCCAGGAACAGTGGGAAAACCTAACTGGTGTTTTAAACTAAAAGACATGACCTGGGTTAATGACGTTAAATTTGGTAATTAATTTCAATAATCATTTGACAGAGATTTATAAAATCTATAATATAAAGTTAGCGATAACTAACTGAGGTGTCGCTCTTATTATTAGACCATAGTTAGTCAAAACTAACTTTAGAGACTACCGTAAAGGAAATCTAGTGGCGTAGGAAGGAAGGAATTATGCTAAAAAAACTAGATGCGATTCAAAAAGGCGAGACTGGCCTTGTTAAAAACGTTGAAGGGGATGGTAAAATTCGTCGCCGTTTATTTGATATGGGTGTAACTCCTGGCGCAAAAGTAACTTTTAGAAAGAAAGCACCAATGGGGGATCCGATTGAAATCACTATCCGCGGTTATGAATTATCCTTAAGAAAAGCGGAAGCCTCCTTGGTAATCATAGATGTTGAGGATGCTCAATAAATGAAAAAATTTGCATTAGCGGGTAATCCAAATTCAGGAAAAACAACTTTATTTAATTCTTTGACTGGCTCAACTGCTCATGTTGGAAACTGGCCAGGAGTGACTGTTGATAAAAGAGAAGGTATTTACCGTAAATCTGATGAGTCTGTTTATATTGTCGATTTACCAGGTATCTATTCTTTATCGCCGTATACACCAGAAGAAGTTGTTTCAAGAAATTTTATTATTGATGAAAAGCCTGATTGTGTGATTAACATTATCGATGCTACTAATCTTGAAAGAAACTTATATCTCACTACTCAACTTTTAGAAATTGATGTCCCAATAGTGGTGGCATTAAATATGAGTGATGTGGTTAGAAAAAACGGCGATGAAATTGACGCTTCTGCTTTGTCTAAAAGATTAGGAGTGCCTGTCGTAGAAATTTCCGCTTTAAAAGAAGAGCATTTAGATGAATTGATGCAAGAGGCTATCAAAGCATCAAATTCCCCACGTAAAGGTATCACGGTAATTCAAAATAGAAACTTATTACATTTGATTAACGATGTGAATATAGCTTTTGAATTAAAGAATATTGAAAACCCATTATTTCACGCTATTAAACTTGTTGAACTAGATGAACTAGAAATGAAAATGCATCCAGAAACTGTTGAAACAGTTAATAAGTTTAAAGCGACTTTTGAAAACGATATATTTGGTAACGATTTTGAAGCTTTGATTGCAGATAGTCGCTATGAATACATTACTAAAAACTATGCTACCACTCTCAAAAAGAACAAAAAGAGTAAGGATGGTAGTGAAAAACTAACAAAATCAGACAAGATTGATAAGGTCATGACTCACAAGATTTGGGCTATCCCAATCTTTGTGTTCATCATGTTTTTGGTTTTCCATTTAACTTTCTCAGAAGACTTATTTTTCCTTAATGGTTTATTTCACCTTGAACTAAATAACGAAGTAGCGGTCAACATCTTTTCAGGTATGGCTTATGATGGTCAAGCCTTGCAAGGTATTCCTTCTCCAGGTGTTTTATTACAAAATTGGATGGGTTTTCTAACTGGCAAGTTAATTGATATATTTAGATCATTCATGCCGGTTGGAACTTGGTACACGTCCCTTGTATGTGATGGGATTTTGACTGGTTTAGATGCTGTTTTATCATTCATTCCGCAAGTGATGATTCTATTCTTATTTATCGCTATTCTTGAAGATAGTGGATATATGTCTCGTGTTGCTTTTATTCTTGATAGAGCATTTAGAAAATTTGGTTTATCTGGCAAAGCTTTTATACCAATGTTAACGGGTTTTGGTTGTAGTGTTCCTGCGATTATGGCTACCAGAACATTAGAGGATGAAAGAGAAAAGAACAGAACAATTAGATTGATGACTTGCTTCTCTTGTGGTGCTAAGGCACCAATTTGGGCATTACTTGCCGCCACTGGTGTGATGGCAGGATTTGCGGGCGACCTCTTTGTCTTCGCTATTTACTTAGGTGGCATTGCCTGTGCAATTATTTTTGCGCTTTTCATGAAACTATTTTCGAAAGATCGCTATGTTTCTCCATTTATAATGGAGTTACCAGCATATCATATGCCACAAGCAAAAAATGTTGCTGCTCATCTATGGGATAAACTTAAACATTATTTAATTAAAGCTAGTACGATTATTGCGGCGTGTACAATTGTGGTTTGGTTCTTATCTAATTTTGGTTGGGACTTCTGGCACAACAATGCATTTAATAGTGCATTTGATCCAAACGACATCGCTAGCTATACATTTAAATTAGGAAATTCTACTCAATATTATTTAACTGAAATCACCAACAAAGATGGTGTGGTTTCAACTATCTACAACATGAAGTGGTCTATTCTTGGAACATTAGGCCAAGGTCTTAGATATATTTTCTACCCACTCGGCGCTCTCGAAGGAGGCTGGGCTCACGGTGCTGATGCTTGGAAATATAGCGTTAGTATTATTACTGGTTTAGTGGCCAAAGAAGATGTTGTAGCCACGATGGTACAGCTTGGTTTAAACGAAGAAACTATCGGTTTGAGCATAGCAGGTGTCTACTCTTTTGCTTTTTATAATCTATTTACTCTTCCATGCTTTGCTGCTATTGGAGCAGCGCGAGCGGAACAAAAAGGCAAAGAATTCTGGCTGACAATTTTATGGTGGCTTGCTATGTCATACGGCTTCACTCTTATCGTTTATTGGCTTGGCTCAATATTTAGTGTTGTTTGGTGGGCTGGTGTATTGGTCGCTCTTGTTTTGATTGGTATTGTTGTTGGAGTAGGAATTACTATTGATCGCCGCAATAAATCTAATAAAGAAAGGATCAAAGAATAACTATGCAATGGTTTGAACCTTTAATTATTATTGCTGCTATCTCCTTTGTAGGATTAGTAATTTTCTTGCATTTCTATTTAAAGAAAAAAGGAAAAAGCTTAAGCGGTTGTTCAGGCAACTGTGCTATTTGCAAAGGCTGCAAGAATAAAGAAGAAAAATTAAAAGAATATAAAAACTTGTATTCTAAGACAAAAAATAATTAATATTTTGCAAATTACATTACACTTCCGCCAATGTGTAACATAAAATTTTCTTTTATAAAAGAAGAATGTTATAATCCTTTCATCGTGCAAGATAGCACATTTTGAAAGGAATATTCATATGAAGAAAATGAGTAAAATATTACCTCTCTTAATTGCGCCTCTTCTTTTGACAAGCTGTGGCAAAGTTTCTAAGTACGCTGAACATTTAGATGATTATGTTTTTACTATGAAATATCATCAAAATTTCAATGTTTTACAATTAACTGATATCCACTGGAACGCTAACTCTTCCATCTATGAATCCAAAAACTATATGGACAAATTATTTAAGGAAGTTGATGATCACATTAAAAGTTTGCAAGGCGCTAACGCTAAAATCGATTTAGTGGAATTAACCGGGGACACATTTATGTTATCTAACACTTATCAAGTTAGAAGCTTTATTAATTATATTGAAAAGAAAGCAGAAGAATTTGGCTTCTTATACGCCGAAATTTATGGTAACCACGACCGTCATGGTGAATATCACCCAAATTGGTTAGCGAAACAATTTACCAATGCTCCTCATGCTTTGTATTTCGAACCAAATGATGACCTCTATGGTAGAAGCAATTTTATGATTAATTTGACTGAAGATGGCACTAAAGAAACTTCTGTTAAATGGCAAATTGCGAATATCGATTCTGGTGCTTCTTTCTCAGAATCTAGCATTTCACCATTTAGAGATTATGATTATATCCGCCAAGATCAAGTTGATTGGTGGACTCAAGAACATGCCGCTGCTGGTTTAGATGTTCCTGGTCTTGCCTATTACCACATTCCTCAAGATGAAAATTTAAAACTCTGGAATGAGGTTCATAATGGGGCAACTTATAAAAACAAATTCTTTAAATTAGAAGAATTCGCTGATAATGGCAATGAAGAATATGCTTCTAATTTCCTTGATAATGGTAAAACACTTAACTTAAAAGGCGCTTTCATGGGTCACGCTCACAATGTTGACTGGACAGTAGATTGGGATGGGTTAGTAGTCGGCTTAGGTGTTAAAACTGGTATCGAACTATACTATGCTCACGTTGATCCAGAAAATCCTGATCCTGCTATGCAAGAAGGTTTAGCCTCTGTTGGCATCAATGAAAAATTTGATTTAATCGGAGCATCATTGGTGACCATTACTGATGAAGAAGATAATATTGAAGGCAAATTTGATTTAGAGCATTTATATTTAAACGAAAGGGAGTCTGGCGACTTTGTTAAATGGGTGAAGTTCTAATGAAAAAGTTTTTTGATAAAGATAATTTCCTCTTTCCTTCATTTACTAAAGGTCAAAAGAGACAGTCACTTGTTATTTCAATTGCTCTAATTATTTTCTTTGTATTTTCTGCCTACACGCTTTTTAACGCCATGTACGCTTTTACAGATGGTATTGGCTCTATTGTCTCTGGCTCAATGGATTCATGCATTAGGGATCTTATGAGATCAATTCCTCTTTTCTTATCATTCTTTATGTCTGTCTGGGCTTTGTTCTTACTCCAAGCAGCATTTAGAAATGTCAGCGATGAAAAAAGAATCAAATCTTTGAAGAAAGATGCAATTACATTGCTTGCCTTTGCGGCTGCAAATTTAATTTGGGTCATCGCCGCAACTATTGCAGGCAAATATCACTCTTTAGTAGAAGGTTCTCCTTCTCCACTTTATCCACTTGATTCAATTCTCTATTCCCTTATTTATGTGGCGTTAGCAATCTTTACTTTAGTTTATGTTTCTAAATTACAAGACAAACGTCCATTCTTATTAGAAACTAGAGGCCAAATTGTGACAAAAGCAAGAGGCTTATATTGTTTCTTTATTTCTTTCTGGATGCTTTTAGCCCTCTTCTCATTCGCTTCTTTCACAATCGGCTTATTCATCCATGATTTTGGAAACGGCTATTTCTTCTATGCCATTTCATTAATCTTAGTTTATTTCATTAACTTCCTATATTTTGCAGTTTGGGAATTCTACTACAACGAATTAAAAGAAGAGAAAAAGAAAGAATTCTTATTACCACTTGCTATCTGTGGCTTGATTATTTCGATTATTGTCGCAGTGTTATATCTAGTTTCACTAGGTTTCGACTTAGACGCTCCTGCTAATTCAGGCTTCGGTATCTTACCAGTTGCCTTTGCAGCGAGTGTGAATCTTGCGACATTAATCATTGTGTTCACACCTGTGATTGTGTCAATTGTCGCCTTTGTTAAAGGCTTATTAATCAGAAAGAAATAATTACTTATCATCAGATAAAGCGCTGTCGATGAGGCAGTGCTTTTCTTTTTGCAAAAAATATATTCACCTTTTTGATGTTTTGATATAATAAACAATAGGCATGACCACTCGTTATCTACTCATAAAACATCTCTCGCTCGGATTTGGGGTGTTGCTAAAAAGGGAAAATCCTGATATTGGTAAAATCTATTTTGCCGAATCTGCTTCTGTGAAAACAGTAATCCTTTCACATCCTTATCTTTCTGTCGCAGAAAATATCAATTTGAGCAAGTTTGTTTCTCTTGGTTTATACGAAGGTCTTTTTGATCAGCAAACAAAAATAGCCGCTCAAGAATATTTAGATAATCATATTAAAGATATGCACGTGAGTGAAAATGAATGCTATGGCTCTATTGTTGATGGCCACGAGCATCAATTTAGAATCACCATTGATAGTAATTCTTTTGTTAATTTATCGTGCACTTGCAACACAAACTTACCGTGTAAACATCTCTATGCTGTTTTTGTGGCTATGAAAAAACTCATAAATCCAAAAGCTAACGATGAAAGATTAGTTGCACCCTCTTCTAAAGGCAATGAATTTAAAGATGCATTAGAAAGATTCTTATACGTTAGAAGCGCGGATAATCTTTCATTGGTTAGCAAGCTATCTTCTCAACTGGTGAACATGGATAAAGTTAAAGCGTTTATAGAAACTTTAGTGCCTTTTTATCAAAGAGGACAGTATAAAGCCCGCGTTATCAGTGATATCCTTGCCCCTTTATATTTTTCAAATAAGAATAGAGAAAATTTAATTTCTTTAGAAGAAGAAGAAACAAATGAGCAAATTCTTTTGCTATTAGATGAGGCGGGAACCTATTATCAAAATACTTTATGTAGAGAATATGATAGAAAAGGTGGAGACACCAAAAAAGCCAATCTATACCATATTCTTTTAACACCAGATTGTGATGGCTTGGTTAGCTTACTAAAACACGCTGAAGATAACTACAACGAAGAAAGATTGGCGAGCCAAGTGATGGTGGAATATCTTAAATACCAAGATTTAACTATTGAAAATATCGCCTCACTAAAAGACTGTTATTTGTTCCAAATTAATCATCATTATTACATGAATGATTTATTAAATAGCCCAATGAAAAACCGCTTGAGTGGTTACTTGTTATTCTTTGATGAATTACCACTTGATGAAAATAAAATTAAACAAATTCCTTTGGAATATTTCCTAAAAGTTGCTCCATATAGTGATGATAAGAGTCACTACATTCAAATAGCGCACACTTACTATGATTCTTTAAAAGAAGAAGATTTACCATTACTTGTGGAATTAGTCATAGGTATTTGTTTGCAACATGAATATATAGATGAAAGAACTATCAGACTAACTATCGAATTAGCCAAAAGAATCCCACACGGTTCATTCTTAATGGAATTAGTGGAGAACAATATTAGACGACCAAGGAAAAGTAAGAGTAATTAGTTATGAACGTTTTTGAATTATTGAAACATTATGAACTAGCAGATCTTAAAGAAACGGATAATGAATTATTCGACTATTTTGGTTATTCATATGGCATTGAAAACGATGAAAACAATCATCCTGTTTTCTATGTGAGATTGTTTAGTAAATTTACTCGTATTGTGATAATTAATTTCACCATTTCTTATAAGGGTAGAATTGATTATTTCTGCAATATTTGTCGAGAAAAGCAACCATGTCGTCACTTCGATATTTTAGTAACAAAATTATTAAAAGAAGAAACTGAACAGCTTAAAGCGGTCAGTGAACGATTCGCCTTTGAAATTAGCGATGTTGATCGTCGTGAGCAACAATCTGCTTTTGATTATGAATTAGAAGAAGTTTTCAAGAAAATTAGAAAAGAAGATATCGCTAACGCATCAACAAAAGCAAGAATAAAAGTGTACTTAGAAGATACACGGTTCTCTTATTCTGTAAATTTAACCATTGCTAAAGGCAAGGAGTATAGGGTACCTAGTATTGAACGTTTTCTTGCCCGTTTTGATAATGAAGAAGAATTCCGCTATGGCAAAGATTTAACCCTTGTGCATCGTCTTTCTTCTTTTGATCAAGTTAGTCAGCAGCTCATTAAAATCTTAACTACTTATGAAAACAACACCTTCATCGATTTAAGGAATGAAGAATCTTTAAATTACTTAGATGATATTTTGAATACTCTAAAAGATGATTACTTATATCTTAATAGTGAAGTCTATCATATTGAAAAAGATCCAATGGATGTCAAAGTGGTGGTTAATGATGACTACTCATTAGCGGTTAAAGGCTTGATTAAAGGCTATATTCCTTTGACACGCAATTATTACATTTGTAAATCTGCCAATTCAATTAAACCAATTACCAACAATCAATATGTTAACCAGTTGGTGGATTCAACTATTAACTATCCCTTAAGCACCGTTAAAAGCAATTTTGATAATTTCAAATATTCGTTTTTTGAAAAGTATCCACAATATTTCGAATTGTCAGAAACAATTCAACAATTAATGAATACTTCTTCTCTAAAGATTCGTGCTTATTTTGACTACGAAAAAGACAATTTATATGAAAGAACTAGATATTTCAAAAATGATGAAGAAGTGGAAATAAATAACATCAATAATTTCTATGAAATATCACAAATCAAACACTATCAACAAATTTTGGCAGAATATGGCTTCTTTGAACATGTTTTAACCGATGGTGGTTTGGTTTGGGATTTCTTAAATAGCACATTAGATAATTTACGTTCTGTTGCAGAAATATATTTCTCCAAAGAACTTGAAAACCATAGTACGTCATCATTCGTTTCGCCAAATGTGAGCATTAAAAAAGAAGGTTCAATGCTTGAAGTATTAGTGGATTCTTCCATTTATACCGATGAAGAATTGAAAGCTATTTTAATTGGATTAAAACGCAAAAAGAAATTTGTGAAGATTGGTAATAATTTTATTAGTTTGTTAGGAGAAGACACCGATAAGTTCTATGACTTCACTAAAGACTTTGATTTAATTAAAGAAAATTCATTAACTAAGAAAAAAGAAGTGCCTTTGTATTATGCTTTCAAAGCATATGGCAACGATAGTAATTTCTTATCAATGGATTCATATATCGACGAAGTCTTTACTGAACTCAAAAATTTCTCTGAAAATAGCAAAGAAATTGGTGGTATCGATGGTGAACTACGCCCTTATCAAATTGATGGTGTTAAATGGCTATTAACTCTATATAAATATTCATTAGGAGGCATTCTTGCTGATGATATGGGTCTTGGTAAAACCATTGAAACAATTGCCTTTGTTAATGCTATCAAGAATGATAAACCAATTCTTATTGTTTCGCCAAAATCCTTAGTATTTAACTGGGTAAGCGAGTTTAATAAGTTCGCTAAAGACATACCAGTCTTCCCTATTTTGGGTACTGTAGAAGAAAGAAAGAAAATAATTAGGAAGATCAAAAACGATAAATTTGGTGTTTATTTTATTAGTTATGATTCTTTAAGGAACGAATACGAAAATTTATTAGATTTCACTTTTGATGTTTGCATTTTAGACGAAGCGCAATTCATTAAGAATATGCACGCTAAAAAGACTAATGCAGTTAAACAAATAAATGCTCTCCATACAATCGCTTTAACTGGTACTCCAATTGAAAATAACATATACGATCTATGGAGCATCTTTGATTTCTTGATGCCACATTATCTTTTAGATTATGAAGACTTTAAAGATTCTTATGAAAACAATGAAGAATATTACAAGATTGTCAAAGACAAAGTCGCTCCATTTATTTTAAGAAGAACAAAAGAAGATGTCTTAAAAGACTTACCAGAAAAATATGAAGTCATCATGACTTCTGAAATGAGTCCTGAACAAAGAAAACTGTACGATGCTTTCCGCTTAAAGGCGAAAGAAGAACTCAAGTCTAGCGAAGGCTCAAAAGTAATGGAGGTTTTATCCATTATTACTAGATTAAGACAAATATGTGTTGATCCTTCAACTTTTGTAGATAATTTTGAAGGTGAATCTGGAAAGATCACCATGCTCAAAGAAATTGTTGAATCAAAGATGAAAGAAGGACATCGTTTCTTAATCTTCTCTCAATTCGTTTCCGCTTTAAATATTGTCAAAGAAGAAATCGAAAAGATGGGTATTAAGTATTTTATGATTACAGGTGATACATCTGCGAAAGATAGATTAAAAATCTGTAATGATTTCAATCAAGACGAAGAATATAAGATTGTGCTTATTTCATTAAAAGCAGGCGGCACGGGTCTTAATTTAGTTGGCGCTGATGTGGTTATCCATCTTGATCCATGGTGGAACTATTCTGCGCAAAATCAGGCTAGTGATAGAGCACACCGTATTGGCCAAACCAGAACCGTTGAAGTTATTAAGCTTATCGCTGAAAATTCCATCGAAGAAAGAGTAGTCAATTTGCAAAACGAAAAGAAAGAACTTGTTGATAAAGTTATTAGCAATGATGACTCATCGATCAAATCATTATCAATTAAAGATTTGAAGTCAATTTTGAATATGTAATGCAAAAACCGCAAAAATGGCGGTTGCTAAGTTGTATATTGTCATAGTTTTAAATAGTCATTTTCTTGTATAAAGAAGGTGAATCATTTCATATTATCATGGAGGCTAATTATGATTTTAGAAAAGTGTGTTATTGGTATTGAGTTTGGTTCTACCAACATCAAAGCAGTTATGCTTGATGAAAATCATGAAATCATTGCATCAAATGATTATTCTTGGGAATCAACTTTAAAGAATGGTATTTGGATTTATACCATTGAACAAGCAAAGATTGGTTTAGCAGATTGCTATGCTGGTTTAAAACAAAAATTTGAAACAAAATATCGTCGTCCTTTAGCAAAAGTTGGTGCGATTGGTATTTCTGGTATGATGCATGGTTATCTTGTATTTGACAAGAATGGTAATCAATTAGCAGAATTCCGTACTTGGAAAAATACTATTTGTCCAGATGCTCAAGATCAATTATCCGCTTTATTCAATTTCAATGTTCCGCAACGTTGGAGTGTTTCCCATATCTACCAAGCTTTGTTAAATGGTGAAAAAGAAGTTAAAGACATTGTCTTTGCTACCACACTAGCAGGCTATATGCATTATTTATTAACTGGTCAAAAAGTTCTCGGTGCTAACGATGCTTCTGGTATGTTCCCATTAGACAAGAACACCAAAGATTACGACCAAGAAATGGTCAACAAATTCGATAATTTAGTTAAAGATAGAGTTGATTGGAAGATTTTGGACATCTTACCAAAGTGCATGGTCGCAGGTCAAAATGCTGGCTACTTAACTAAAGAAGGTGCTTTATTAATCGACCCATCAGGAGTTTTACAAGCAGGCATCCCATTCTGCCCACCAGAAGGCGATATGGGTACAGGTATGATTGCCACAAACTCAGTTAGAATTCGTTATGGTAACTCTTCTTTAGGTACTTCAGGAAATATTACTTTAGTCACTGATAAAGATATTGCTATGAACAAAGAAATCGATGTCATCGCTTCTCCAAGTGGTGTTCCAGCGGTATTAGTTCACGCAAATAACTGCACAACTGATATTAATGCTTGGGTTGAATTATTACATCAAGCCATCGTTTTAGCGGGTGGTTCAATTCAAAGAAATGAACTTTTCATTAGATTGTTCAATAAATCGTTAGAAGGCGAACCAGATGCTGGTGGTCTTGTATCGTTCAACTATTTCTCAGGCGAAGCCGCTGTTGGCGTGCAAGAAGGACGTCCATTATTCGTTCGTGAACCAGATGCTAAAATGTCACTAGCAAACTTCATGAAATCTCACATCTTAGCAATCTTGGCGATTCTCAGAATCGGTTTAGATATTTTGATTAAACAAGGCGTTGAAATCAATAAGATTTATGGCCATGGTGGTTTCTTCAAAACTCCAGTCGTTGGCGCTAAAGCCTTAAGTGCAGCTTTAGATGCTCCTGTTGCTACATTGAGTAGTGCAGGCGAAGGCGGCCCTTATGGTGAAGCCTTATTAGCAGCCTATATGCTTGAAAAAGAAAGAGGCGAAACATTAGAAGATTATTTACAAAATAAGATCTTCGTTAACGCTAAAGAAGAAATCGCTGTTGCTTCTAAAGAAGAAGTTAAAGGCTTCAATAAGTTCTTAGAAAGATATAAAGCGGCTGTTGAAGTTGAAGCAACTGCTGTTAAATGTGTTAAAGGACAACATAACTAATGCCATTTAATTGGTGCTTCATAGGAACAGGTAAAATAGCGAATAAAGTCGCTAAAGAATTGATAACTAATCCTGGTCACCAGATTGTCTCTGTTTTTAATCGCACCAAAAAGAAAGCGGAAAAATTCGCTAAAATTTATCATTCAACTGTTTATGAAAGTGCGTTAGAAGCTATAAACGATTCGCGTGTTGATGGCGTTTATATTGCAACTACTAATGAAACGCACTTTTCATTTTGTAAACTTTGCTTAGAAAATCACAAACCAGCTCTATGCGAAAAACCGATAACAGGTAATGCAAAGGAACTAGAAGAACTCATCAAGCTAAGCAAAGAAAATAACACTATGCTCAAAGAGGCTATGTGGACTTGGTATAATCCAGTTGCCAATCAAGTTAAACAATGGATCAAAGAAGAAAGAATTGGAAAAATCCTTTCTGTTGATTGTATTTTCAATATGCCAATATTTGGCTATAACAAAGCGAAAGGCCGCTACATTAGCCCTGCTAGATATGGTGGTGCTTTGTTGGATTTAGGTGTTTACCCAGTTAGATATGTTTATGAATTATTCGGTAAGCCAAAATCATTAGAAGCAAAAGGCAAACTATATAACGGTATCGATCTTTTTAATGTTTCTACATTTGATTATGGTGATTTTAAAGCCAGAGTAAGCAGCCAAATCAATGCTCTCGTTGGTGAACATTGCATCATTATTGGCGAAAAAGGAAAGATTAAAGTTCCATTATTCCATATGGCGAATAAAGCCATCTTAAAAACCAAAGACGGTAAAGAAGTATTTAAAGATAAAAAAAAGAAATTTGCCACCCAATTTAGAGTGGTCGCTGAATATATAAAATGTGAAAAACCAAACCAATTAGTTTCTTTAGAATCATCGTTAGAAGTCTTAGAAATTATGGATGAAATTAGGAAACAAATTGGTGTCATTTTCCCTTGTGATTAATAGTTTTGTAATATAATAAAGGAAAGAAGGAAGACATTATGCCAGTTAAAAAACCTGCTGCAAAACCAGCACCAAAGAAAGAAGCTCCTGCTAAAAAAGCAGCCCCAGCCAAAAAAGCAGAACCTGCAAAGAAGCCTGCTGCAAAGCCAGCACCAAAGAAAGAAGAAAAGAAGACTGTTGATTTCCGTAACTATCACGTTGCAAAACGCGCGGATGGTAAATGGCAAGTCAAATATGCCGGTGGTGAAAAAGCTATTAAGTTATTTGACACTCAAAAAGAAGCTTTGGAATACACCAAGAAAATGGCAGCCAATCAAGGCGGTTCAGTCTTAGTTCACGCTTCTAAAGGCGCACAAAAAGGCAGAATTAAAAAGAAATAGTCCATTCTTTATTCAAAAAGAAAATCAACTCGCATGGGTTAATTTTTTAATCTTCTTTTTTGACGTAATTGATATAGGCG
>JAKSVL010000050.1 GCA_024407995.1 Bacilli bacterium
TCGTTACAACAAGTAAATTAGTCAGCAACGTATGGGAGAAGAGCCATGAAACGAGCATTTTTAATTGCTTTGGCTAATTCTCTTTGGTGCTTGGCGCATGTGCCTGTTGCTCTTCTAGTTGAAATCTTTCCGTTTGGAGTAATCATTGTCTTTAAGAGTTCAACATCTTTGTAGTCAATGAATTTAGATTTGTTTTTGCAGAAGACACAAACTTTTTTATGTGGTCTAACTTTTCTAAATGCCATAATATTTTCCCTTTCTTAATTAAAATGGAAGATCGTCATCTGGCAAATCAATTGAATCTAGATTGTTGTTTGCAGGAGCTTGGATATCATCGAATTTTGGTTCTTCAACTGGATTACCTTCTTTTTTAGGTTCTAAGAATGTAACACTGTCGACACTAACTTCAAATGTTTTTCCTTTAGTTCCATCTTTACGTTCAAAGTTTCTTTGATTGAGACTGCCATCTACGGCGACCATTGAACCTTTTCTAGTAAACTTCATTAAATTTTCTGCTTGTTCTCTGAAGACACGGCAGTCAATAAACATTGTACCTCTGGTACCATCTGCTTCTTTTGTGCGGTTGTCAACAGCAATAGTAAATGTAGCGTAGCTTACATCGGAATTGGTTTTTCTTAGTTCTGGATCTTTAACTAAACGACCCGCTAAGACGATTCTGTTAACCATATGTTAGTCCTCCTTATTCTTGATCAACTGTGACTAAGTGACGTAACACGGCTGGATTGATTTTGACTTTACGATTGAATTGATAAAGTGCAGTCTCATCGGCGGACACTTTGAGAACGACATAGAAACCTTTTGTTTCGTCATTGATAGGATAAGCTAAGTCTCTTAAACCTAACTTAACATCAGTGGCTTTGACTTGTGCGCCGTTGCTTTCAAGAAGATTTTGTAAATCTTGCATTGCAGCTTCACGAGCGGCATCATCTAAGTCGGCTTTCAAAATGTACATAATTTCGTAATTGCGCATTTTATATACCTCCCTCTGGTCTAATGGCTACCATATTTTATTGGTAGCAGAGATTTGCTTAATAATTAAGCGTGTAAATTATACAAGTGTCAAAACAATTTGTAAAGCGCGTGTATACACTTTGTGCTTGGAGGCGGGCAAGAGCCCGTTGACATGAACTATGCGAGTGTTATAATGATACTGGTGTCTGCCCCTCAATGGGGCTTTCTTTTTAAGAGACTAATGTCGCTTAACTTCAACCAGTAAAATTAAGATAACGACAAGCACCAAGAGCAAGTCTTGCATAAGAGTTCCAATCAAACGGAGCAGATGCCCAATTAAATGTCTCATGGAGTAATTTCCTTTCGACATTTTAACCAAGCATTAGCGAAGCGCAGTTGGTTAAGTTAGACAACGGCAAACCAAAAGTGCCTCTACTTACCAATAGAGGTGCTTTTTTATTTTTTTCCTAAAAATTTTTAAGCAATAAAAAAAGGAGCTTAAGCTCCTTAATTTTTTATCTATCTCTCATTGTTGGGAAAAGAATGATTTCACGGATTTGTTGTTGATTTGTTAATAACATAACGAATCTATCAATACCCATGCCCACACCACCAGTTGGAGGCATGCCATATTCAAGAGCTTCAACGAAGTCTTTATCCATTTCACTGGCTTCTTCATCACCAAGTTTCTTGGCTTCTAACTGTGCTGAGAATCTTTGTTCTTGATCGATTGGATCATTTAATTCTGTATAGGCATTAGCGAGTTCTTTACCATTAACAAATAATTCAAATCTTTGTACAAATCTTGGATCTTTTTCTTTCTTGGTTAATGGAGAAACTTCAATTGGATATTCATAAACGAAAGTAGGTTGAATTAAATCTGCTTGGCAGAATTCTTCAAAGAACTCATTCATGACATAACCAACTGTGTTTTTGAATTTATCCAAATGCAAACCTTTTTGATCCGCTAATGCTTTTGCTTCTTCGTATGATTTGACTTGTTTGAAATCTACACCGCATTTTTCTTTAATCAAATCGTTCATTGAAATCCATCTAAATGGAGATTTGAAATCGATATCACGGTCCCCATATCTTACTATGGCAGAGCCAGTGACTTCCTTAGCGGTATTTCTAATCATTTTTTCAGTAAGAGCACCGATGCCTTTTAAATCTGTATAGGCTTGATAAATTTCAATAGTTGTGAATTCTGGATTATGAGAAGCATCCATACCTTCATTACGGAATAATCTACCAATTTCATACACTCTTTCCATACCACCAACGATTAAACGTTTGAGGTTAAGTTCAGTGGCAATTCTTAAATAGAAATCTTTATCCAAAGTATTGTGATGAGTAACGAATGGACGAGCAGCGGCGCCGCCTAATGTTGGTGAAAGAATTGATGTTTCAACTTCCACGAATCCTTGGTCATCTAAATAATGTTGAATACTACGGACGATTTTTGGTCTCATGAAAGCAACTTTACGTGCTTCATCATTCATAATTAAATCGAGATATCTTCTTCTTGAACGTTCTTCAACATCGGTTAAACCATGGAATTTTTCTGGTAATGGATGTAAGCACTTTGTTAAGTGAATGAATTTTTTAGCCTTAATGGTGAGTTCACCAGTTCTGGTCATATTCATAACACCCTTGATACCAACGATGTCACCGATATCGGCCATTTTGAAAAGTTCATAATTCTTTTTACCTAAATTATCCAAAGATAAATAGACTTGCATATTGCCTGTTTTATCTTGGATGTTCATAAATGAGGCTTTGCCCATTTTTCTGATGGCTTTGATACGTCCTGCGACGGAAACATGTAAATCTAATTTCTCTAATTTTGCAGCATTCTTTTTAGCGCAAAGCTCTCTAATTTCTTGGAAGGAATTAGATACTTTAAAAGCTTGTCCATATGGATCTAATCCTAATTCTTGATACTTCTTGAGTTTCTCAAGTCTGTTTAATTCTTGGTCGTTTAATTCATTAATATTCATAATGCTGCTCCTTTTAATACCTGACTATTACTATATACGAGTTTTTTGACTCAAAAAAGTCAAAATTAAACTTTAAGGTATTCTTCT
>JAKSVL010000051.1 GCA_024407995.1 Bacilli bacterium
AAGAAAAAGATGTAAACTTTCTTTTACTTGGAGACATTTTTTGAAAGTTATAATTTTATTATAAGATTTTTGTAAATTTTTTTAACTTTTCTTGTCGTAAAGAAATATATACACAAAAATAATGAGCAGAAATATTTGAAAAATGGATTGTCACAAGGTATTGGTAAGCCAGAACCTTTGCGTTTCATGTCTGCACGGAGTCGAAGAATTACTCTAGAGCATCGCTTAGTGTACAATTTCGATACCAATAAAAATTTAGTGAACTAGCTTGTAAAGGTCATTACGAAGAATAGGCTTGAATAAGAAAATGGCGAGGGCATATGCTGCTCACGCCGTTTATTTTTTGCTAATATTACTAAATACTACACAATGCCTTCAGCAAGCATAGCATCGTAGACTTTTAAGAAACCTGCGATGTTAGCGCCTAACGCTAAGTTCTTTGGTTCACCATATTTCTTAGCGGTTTCATAGCATTGTTTGAAGATATTTTTCATGATGCCTTTGAGCTTTTCATCGATTTCTTCAGCAGTCCATGATAAGTGCATAGCGTTTTGGCTCATTTCTAAACCAGAAACTGCCACACCACCAGCGTTACTAGCTTTGCCAGGTGAGAAAATCACATCATTTTCATTAAAGAAACGAATAGCTTCTAAATCGCAAGGCATATTAGCGCCTTCAACAAGCATATAGCAACCATTGGCTTTTAATTCTTTAGCATTTTCTAAATTGATTTCACCTTGAGTAGCGCATGGGAGAGCGATATCACATGGCGTTTTCCATAAGTCTCTGCTTACTTTGCTATATTTAACATTTGGATAGAGTTTGATGTAATCATTAACAAATTCACCTTTGGCTTTCGCTAAAGAAAGGATTTGATCAACATCCAAACCATTTGGATCATTAACACAACCATTGATGTCGGACATACCTACAACAATAGCGCCTAATTCTTTGGCCTTTAAAGCGGCCATAGAGCCAACTTTACCGCAACCAGAGACAATAACCCTCTTACCCTTAATATCACTGTTAAAATAGGCTTTTAGCATTTCTTCTGTGAAATAGAGTAAGCCATAGCCTGTAGCTTCTGGACGATATAATGAACCACCGTAGGAGATGTTCTTACCAGTGAAGACACCAGACCATTCGTTTTTAAGCTTTTTATAATAACCGAACATATAGCCGATTTCTCTAGCACCAAAACCTAAGTCACCAGCAGGGACATCGGTATCTGGGCCAATATGACGATATAACTCCGCCATGAATGATTGGCAGAATCTCATGACTTCAGCGTCACTCTTATTACGAGGATCAAAGTCAGAACCACCTTTACCACCACCCATAGGTAAACCAGTTAAGGAGTTTTTAAATGTTTGTTCAAAACCAAGGAATTTAAGAATTGATAAATTAACGGACTTATCAAATCTCATACCGCCTTTGTATGGACCAATTGCAGAATTGAATTGTACACGGTAGCCAGTATTGACTCTAATTTTGCCATTATCATCAACCCAAGGCACTCTGAATTGGATAATTCTTTCTGGGACAACTAGTCTTTCAAGGATTGCATTTTGTTCAATGCGTGGATCTTTATCAACAATGAAATCCATCGAATCTAAAAATTCTTCGACCGCTTGAATAAATTCTTTTTGTTCAGCGTATTTGTTTTTTACGTCTTCGAGAATACGATTTAAATAGTCATTCTTATACATAAGCAAAGACCTCTTTTATAGAGAAATAATATCACTAGTGAAAAAGCACGTATATATTTTTTTAAAAATATCAATCTAAGTTAACAAGCTTAACCGCTAAACAGATGACCCGTGTAGCGATTTTTAAGTCTTCTAATGAAAGATATGTTGGCGCAATTCTAATATGAGAATTACTAGAATCATTGCGATATGGATATGCATTACCAGCTTTAGTGAGAGTGATACCCATTTCTGAGCATTTCTCAATTACTTCTTTAGCCTTATTAGGAACATATAGAGAAATAAAGTAACCACCAGTAGGTTTACTCCAAGATGCTAAGCCTCTAATTTCTTCTGCAAATATTTTAAGAACTAAATCAAATTTTGGTTTTAAAATCGCGACATGCTTCATCATGTGCGCATTAAGACCTTTTTGATCTTTTAAAAACATCGCGTGTCTAAATTGATTTATTTTATCGTAAGAAATAAGACGATATTTTAAATAATCTAAATATTCTTTTTTGTTAAGTTCACTGCATCCTAAAGCGGCAACACCACTACCAGGGAAAGTGACTTTAGAAGTTGATGTAAATACATACACGATGTCTTCGTTTTGATATTTTTGACATTCCTTGAAAAGATTTAAAACAGGTTCATATTCGCCGTTAAAAGATAATTGTGAAACATAGGCATTATCCCAGTAGATTCTAAAATCTTTACTAGCAGGTTTTAGTTTAGCAAAACGTCTTACTACTTCATCAGAATAAATGATACCTGTAGGATTTGAATACTTAGGGACACACCAAATGCCTTTTACTGTTGGATCTTTGATGTATTGCTCTACCAAGTCCATATTTGGACCATATTCATTCATTGGAATATAGATTAATTCAAAGCCAAAAGATTCGCTCATCATGAAGTGACGATCATATCCAGGAGCAGGACAGAGCCATTTAATCTTTTCTTGTTTGCTAAATGGAACACCGCCATTAACGCCTTTCATCATCGCCATCGATATTAAATCATGCATAATGCTTAAAGAAGAAGCGCCGCATACAGTGATGTTTTCTTCTGGTATGTCTAAAATATCAGCAAAGAGTTTTTGGCATTCAGGAACACCATCTAAATTGCTATAGTTTCGATAATCAACATTATCAATGGTTAAGTCTGTTTTTGAATTAACAACATCAAGCATCTTTAAAGAAAGGTCCAACTGTTCTTTAGATGGTTTACCTCTCGCCATATTA
>JAKSVL010000052.1 GCA_024407995.1 Bacilli bacterium
TTTCTTTAAGTTTTGTACCGATGTAAAATTTGACTTTTGGTTCAGTTTCACTTGGTCGCACTGTAACTAGCCTGCCATCTTCTAAATAGAGTTTTACAACATTGGCTTTCGGCAAATTTATTGGAGAAGTTTGACTGTTAAGTTCATAATGCTCACTCTTCTCAACATCATCCACCGCTACAACCTTTAAACCATTAATAGTAATAAATGGATTATTATGCATTGTGTTCATTAAATTATCCATTTTAGCCTGACCTTCACTGCCAAAGAATTCCATTGAATAAGTGATGTCTTGGTGATAGCCGAAACGTTGATATAAGTTATCCATTGCTTGATCTAATCTTAACCCACGTTGGAAATAATATAAGGCCATTTCACAATACATTAAGATTGCTTGACAGCCATCTTTATCTCTGGCAAACGGAGCGATTAAACAACCATATGATTCTTCATAACCAAATTCAAACTTTGGACCATGGCCAAGCTTTTCATAATAATCAATACGATTGCCGATGAATTTAAAGCCAGTTAAGAATTCTTCTACTTTTACACCATAGTGTTCTGCAATTTCTTTACCGATAGAAGAAGTCACGATTGTGGTATACATCACGCCATCTTTACTGAGCGTACCTTTTTCTTTCTTTTGTGAGAAAATGTAATCCATTAATAACGCTGCACTTTGGTTACCAGTTAGTGTTTGGTATGTTCCGTCTACGGCTTTATAGCCAAGACCAACACGGTCGCCATCAGGATCAGTCATGACAATCAAATCTGCGTCAATTTCTTGAGCGAGTTTAATTGGCTCGATAAAGGATCGAGCATCTTCTGGGTTAGGTGACAAAGTTCCAGAGAAATCTGGATCAGGATCACATTGTTTCAAAACAGGGTAGATTTGATAGCCTAAATCCTTAAAAATACGCATGGAATTAACATAGGATGTTCCGTGGTTTGGTGTGAATACAATTTTGAATTTTGTTTTATCTAAATCTCTATTAATAGCAATAGATTCCACTAAGCGAACATATTCATCATCCACTTTATTGTCTAATACAATATTGGCACCGCGTTCATTTTCAATTTGATAATCAACATCCAATTCGTTTGGTAAAGAAGCGATGATTTCTAATAAACGAGAAATTTTATCAGGAACAAGTTGACAACCTGTTTCATCATAAACTTTGTACCCATTATATTGTTTTGGATTGTGAGAAGCGGTAATCATAATGCCACCACAAGCTTTAAGGTAGCGTACTGCGAAAGATAATTCTGGTGTAGGTCTTAAAGCGTCAAAAATATATGTGTTAATGCCCAAATCATTTAAAACTTTAGCACTTAAAAGAGTAAATTCTCTCGACATATGACGATTATCATGAGAGATGACAACGCCTGATTTTTTTGCATCTGGGAAGATTTCTAGTAAGTATTGTCCAAATGCTACAGTTGCTTTAATAACTGTAAAATCATTTAACCTATTTGTGCCTGGTCCAAGAACACCTCTCATTCCAGCAGTTCCAAATTCCACGTCTTTAAAGAAAGCATCATCAATTTCTTCTTTGCTCATTGCTTTTAAAGCGGCTTTTGTTTGAGCATCGATTCTATTAGAATTGAGCCAACGTTCATAATTTTCTCTTGTTGTCATAATTTACTTCTCCTCGTTATTATTGTCTAACGCATTTAAAATGTTCGCAATATCTTCTCTTGGTTCAGCGGCAAATTCTTGTCGACTTAAATTTGCTAATGGCATTGGCAAATCACCAAAACCCATTTTATAAGCATGTAAGAATTGTGTATTCAAGCCATACTTTTGCTTAAAAATTCTATTTGCTTCAAAGTTACCATATTTATTATCACCAACGATTGGATGATCAATATACGCCAAATGGACACGTATTTGGTGCGTTCTGCCTGTTAATAATGTCACATCAAGTAATGAATAATCTTGATATCTTTTAATCAATTTATAAACCGTTTTAGCAGGTTTACCGCCTTTTGAGACAGTGACAATATTATTTTCTTCATCTTTCTTTAAAGGGGCGTCAATTGCGCCTTTTTCTTTTTCAACTTGCCCCACTACTAAGGCTAAATAATGTTTATTAATAAGATCATGATTTTTGAATAATTCAAAAAGTTGATTCAAAGAATCATGGTTTTTGCCAAAAGCTACTAATCCAGAGGTATTTCTATCTAATCGATGAGCAGGACCAGGAACAAAGCCTTTTTCTTCGTTTGGATTATATTGATTTGTCGCAATCAAATACTCAATAACTAATTGGTCTAACGATTCATCATTCGGACTACTCTTTTGAACCAAAAGTCCTGATGGTTTATTTACGAACAAAACATTTTGATCTTCGTAAACAATCCAATCTTTAATTTTTGTATTAGGCGTTAATTCTTTATCTTTAATAAATTCATCAAATTGTGTATCACTAATATAAATGGCAACGACATCGCCTTCTTTTATACGATACTTTTTGTCTTCGTGATGTCCGTTAACTTTAATATCTTTTTTTCTAAATATTTTATAAACAAAAGACATTGGTGCGTTCTTCAACACTTTAAATGTATATTTTTCTAAAGTTAAACCGTTTTCACTACTTTTAATGATGAATTCTCGCATACTATTTCTATTCTAGAAAAAAACATTTATTAAATAAATAGTGAATAATGATATTTTTTTGATATAATACTATTCGCACGTTCAAATACTATTCAGCATGGAGGAATACCCAAGAGGCTGAAGGGGCGGGCTTGGAAAGCTCGTAGACATGT
>JAKSVL010000053.1 GCA_024407995.1 Bacilli bacterium
GAAATAGACCCCTTAAACTTTTTCTCGAGTAAATATGCCATAGTAGCGTCTACAAGGCCTTTACGGGTGGAATAAGGGTCATAAATGACTATTTTCTTAGCGTTTAGCAATCCGTCGAGTGCTGATTTGTCGATAGGATTGACATAAATTGCGTTAATTAGAGTGCATTTAATGTTTTCGCTGTTAATCTTTTGTTCGAGCACTCTTAAAGCTGGTCCGACAGCGATAACTACTAAATCTGAACTGTCATTTTTGACTAAAATCCATTTACCGAAATCGGCTTTAACTTTGTTAAAACCTTTTTGAACAGGAGTTAAACTTCTTGGCAAGCGAATAAAGAATGGACCATGATTATTGAATGATTCATCATATAGAAGCTTTGCTTCATCTATTGTAGAAGGCATAGCTACAACTGTATTAGGAATACTTGAAAGATAGGCTTCATCGTAAATGCCTTGGTGAGTTTCACCATCATTTCCTACTAATCCGGCACGATCAATTAAGAATGTTGCACTACAATTCATTCTCGCTAAATCATGGCTGACTTCGTCATATGCACGTTGTAAGAATGTCGAATAAATCGAAATAATTGGGTGATGTCCGCTTAACGAAAGTGCACTTGCAAGTGTAACTGCGTGCTCTTCGGCTATGCCGACATCGATAATTCTATCTTTATACATTGTATCTAGACTATCCAAACCTGCGCCCATAATTGTTGCAGGAGAAATCAAAACTGCATCCTTGTGTTCTTGTAACTCAAGTTCAGTAATGTCTGAAAAGACATGCGACCATGAGACCAAGCCTTCATGTTTACATTTTGGCGCACCGCTTTCAATATCGAAAGGAGTTACGCCATGCCAATAGCCAGTTTCATCTTGCTCGGCAAGTTTATAGCCTTTACCCTTTTGGGTACAAGCGTGAATAACAACGGATTTCTTTGTATTTTTAGCTCTTGAAAGAGCTTTTTCAATCTTTTTAATATTATGACCATCAATTGGTCCAATGTAGGCAAAGCCTAAATCAGTGAAAATATTCCCTTGAGTTAAAATTCTCTTAATCCAATTTTTGATCCTAGCTGATCCGTTATAGAGCCATTCACTAAATTTAGTCATATGCATGAATTTTGAGTAACCGCCTTTGGCGCGAATATAGCCTTTTGAAGTGGAAATGCTTGCAAAAGCCTTAGATAATCCGCCAACAGGCTTTGAAATTGCCATACCATTGTCGTTTAAGACAATAATTACTTTGTGATCTGAACGAGCTAAGTTATTTAAACCTTCAAATGCGAGTCCTGAAACAATAGCGGCATCCCCACAAAACGCCACTATTTCGTAATTTTCTTTATTTAAATCTCTAGATATGGCAAAGCCATTTGCAGCAGAAATGGAAGTTGATGAGTGTCCAGCTTCATAAGCGTCATATTTAGATTCGCTCATTTTTTGGAATCCAGAAACACCATTTTCTTGTCTTAACTTTGTTAAATCTCTTCCTGTTAAGATTTTGTGTGTATAACATTGATGGCCAACATCGAAAATTAGTTTGTCTTTAGACAAATCGAAAACTCTATGTAAAGCAATTGTGAGTTCAACCGCCCCCAAATTACTCGACAAATGTCCACCAATTTCCGAAACTGTGGAGATAATTTTGTTTCGAATATCCTCAGCTAAAACATCGAGTTCAGAGTAAGAAAGATCCTTTAAAAATGAAGGATTTTCAATTCTTTCTAAGTCGATATGTTTAACTTTGTTAACTTTCTTGTCTGCCATGTTTCTATAAAACTACTAAAAAACTACTAAAAATTATTATTAACTACTGGTAGTTATTTTTGGAGTTCCTCAACTTTCTTTTCGGCTTCTTTTAAAGTCTTTTCTAAAGAAGCTAAAAGCTTCTTGCCTTCTTCGTAAAGCTTTAAAGATTCTTCGAGTGGGAGTGTTTCGTTTTCAATTTTAGAAACAATCTCATCAAGTCTTTTTAAAGACTTTTCAAAATCAATTTTTTCTTCTGCCATTTTAATTAGCCTCCTTATTAACTACTTTAGCAGTTAATACACCACCATGTAGTCTTGTTTTAACCAATTGGTTAAGTTCAACATCTTTTATATCTTTAATGATCCTTCCATCGTTTGTTTCAGTAATACTGAAACCTCTTTGAATTGTAGAATCAACAGAGATCGATTTAAGTTCTTTTGCAAGAGATGCAATCTTTTGCATTCTCATCTCCAAGAGATGTTTGATTGCGTTATCAATTCTTTGCTTTGTGTTTTTAACATTAGTTAATGTGTTTTCGTACATGTTTTTTGGATTAACGAAGAACGAATTTGCCTTCGCTAATTCAAGCTTATTTCTCAAATTATTAATAATTTGTATCATTTCTTCATCCAAATTTATTGAAGAATTACGGAGATTTTCATATATTTCACGTTTATCGATTGTCGCCAATTCTGCTGCACCTGTAGGTGTTGATGCGCGTGCGTCTGCAACGTAATCTATGAGCGTGAAGTCTATTTCGTGCCCAACCGCGCTTATGATTGGCACTGGGAATTTAGCGGCTTCCCTAACTAAGGTTTCATCATTAAATGCATTCAAATCTTCGCTTGCACCGCCACCTCTACCGATGATGAGCACATCAATTTCGCTCTCTTTCGCCATTTTTAGCGCTTTTAAGAGCTCTTTTGGGGCGTCAGCACCTTGGACAAGGGAAGGAAATTCTTTGACGCTTATTAATGGATTTCTTCTAAGAAGGTTTTTCTTAATATCAGCAAGAGCAGC
>JAKSVL010000054.1 GCA_024407995.1 Bacilli bacterium
ACAACTCTACCTACTGCCGTATTTGCAAGTGAGGGCAATAGCAAAAACACTAAAGAACTTTTTAACCCTGATAGTGCTGAAGTTGATCATACATGGGGACAATTCGAAAACCCAGAAGCTACATGGGATAAAGCTAGTCAAACATTAACCATTGAAATCAAAGCACAAAGTGAATGGCAATGGGGTAATCAAGTCTTTTTTAGTACTGGAATTACAACATTAGATACAAGTAAAGAATATCAATTTTCGTTTACTGCAACTGCTTCTACTGATAATTGTGGTGGCGTAACTTTCTTGGCATTTGATTCCAATATCCTTGTATCTTCATATCAAAATTTACCATTTACAACCACACCATATAATTATGTTTCTGGATGGGCAACACCTTCAGTAGCATCAACAAATGGTCTTCTTGTTTTTGATTTCGGTTGGGATGCTCCTCAAACTGTAACTATCACTAATATTTCTATTAAAGAAAGAAGTAAGGTAGTTTCCTATACCATTGCCGATCTTTTGACAACGGTAGAGGGCGGTTTCCCAAGTAGCTCTGACGGAAATGCTCCTTCGAATGCTTGGGTAAACAGCAATAATGAAAAAATGTTTAGTTGTGAAGGTGATCTCTACGTAGGTGGCGAGAGCGATGGCGACTTTGTATTATCAGCAAATACAGAATTGACTAAGGACGGAAACAACTACAAATGTACTAAAGACGGCGCTACGGTTACGTTCATTATGGATGACGATGCTTTAACAAGCATAAGCATTGAAGGTTTGACAGATGATGCTAAATTGAATGGCACTTATACCGCTCCAGCAGTATGGCCGGCAGATGCTCCTACCGAAGCTCCTGCTGCCCCTACATATGATGGTGCTTCTCTTCTCGGTGCTGCTTTAACCACCAACCTTGAATTTGAACCTTTAGATTGGCCTGGTTCTATGCCTGAAAAGTTAACCTTTGAAACCGGAGAGACTATTTATTTCTTAGATCAGATGAATTGGCAGATTTATACCAACTGGGCCGAAGACTCTTATGACATGAGCGAATATGATACGCTTCACGTTGATCTCTTCCCTGTGACTGATACACGGATTATAGTTGAAATTGAAGGATTATCTTCTGACGACGGTGGACAAGGCTATAAGAATTCTGTTGAGAAGACACTTACCGCCGGAGAATGGAATGGTCTTGACATCGCTTTAAGCGAGTTCCCTGCATTATCTAGTGGAAAAATTTACGACTTCACGGATGTTAGGTACTTCACTCTTGTAGGTGATTATTACAATCAAACTGCTTTATCTGTCGGAAACGTGTATTTTTATAAAGCACCTCATGTTCACGCTATTAAGACAACACACGCTAAGGTAGAAGCAAAATGTGAAGAAGCAGGACACAAAGTTTATTACGAATGTGATTGTGGAAAATACTTCTCCAATCAAGCATTAACTCAAGAAATTGAAAATCTTGAAACTTGGTTAGGCAAAAATGGCGATGGATATATTGCTCCTATCGGCCATGATATAGACAAAGTTAATGGAACTCCTGCTACAGAAGATTCCGATGGATTCAAAGATGCTTATAAGTGCAATAACTGTGGCAAATACTTCGAAGACGAGGCAGGTACCAAATCAATCGGTGATGAAACCGCTTACAATGCTTGGAAACTTGCCGGTGGTAAGGTTGGTAAGCTAAGCCATGATATAGTTAAAGTGAGTGGTTCACCTGCTACAGCAGATTCCGATGGATTCAAAGACGCTTACAAGTGTAAAAACTGTGGCAAATACTTCGAAGACAAAGAAGGCACCAAATCCATTGGTGATGAAACAGCATATGATGCATGGAAAGTTGGCGAAGGCAAAATCCCAGCTCTCAATCCAAATAATGGAAAAAGCGCAAATGGTGGTGCTATCGCAGGCATTATCATTGGATCATTCTTCGGATTATTATTAATCGCCTTCATCGTTCTTTATATCCTTTGGAAATTAAAAGATATTAGAATTCCATTCTTAGAAAAGATCTTAACTCCAGCATATAGATGGATAAACAATCTCTTCTTCAAGACAAAATTAAATAATGTCGAAAAGAAAGATGCTGAAGAAAAGCACATGAGTGATGAAGATTATTTAAAAGCCCAAAAATAAGGCACATTAAATAAGTAATCATTTCAGATTTCATTAATGAAACAAACAAGGCTAAGGACCTCAAAATCCTTAGTCTTTTTGGTTCCTATTGATTTAGGACACCATTTTTTTATATGTTTATTACTATTTAAAACAAAATCGCCACTCAAATTAATTTGATGGTAAAATAACCACGAAGACAATGAAAATAATTAAAGAACCAATAGAAGATGTTTTATCTATAATTGAAGAGGAAAAACCGGTCATTAATCCAGTGAAAAGTATTTTTGTTTTGGAAACTCTGATTGATGGAGGCTATCTTCTTTATAATACACTTACTCAAGAAATCGTTTTTCTAGAGGAAAACGAATATAAAATTCAAGAAAGGA
>JAKSVL010000055.1 GCA_024407995.1 Bacilli bacterium
GCATGCATTTCATTAGCGACAACATAGGCTAAAGTTGTTTTTCCTAAGCCAGGAGGGCCATAAAAAAGAATATGATCAAGCGGTTCTTCGCGATGAAGAGCTGCACCGATAAAAACTTTGAGATTATCTTTCAAATCTTTTTGGCCAACATACTCATCAAGAGTTTGTGGACGGAGAGATAATTCTTCTTGTGTTTCAGTTACATTTCTATTGGCATCTAGTAAACGTGACATGATTATTTCCTCAATTTAGCTAATGCTAAGCGTAGCACTTCTTCTGGTGTAGCGTCTTTTTCATTGATAGTCGCAAGAACGCGATCAATGGCCGCACCTTTGAAACCAAGCTCTTTTAAAGCTTCATATACTTCATCATAAACTGTTGGATCTCCTTTAGTACCGGTTAGTTCGCCTTTCAAATCTAAAATGATTTGAGAAGCAGCTTTAGCACCGATACCGGGAAGCTTTTTAAGATATGCAACATTATTTGATGCAATCGCATTTTTTACATCGTTAGGTGTAGTTGATGAAAGAGCGCCAATAACAGTCTTTGGACCCAAGCCTTTAACTTTGATAAGAGCAAGAAAAACACTCTTTTCATCCAATGTAGAGAAGCCAACTAAGTATTGCTCGTCTTCTCTAATGACATTGTATGTATAGAGAAATACCTCTTGACCAACTTCGTAGTCTTCAACGTGGCTTACCAGTACTTGGTAACCAACATCACGAACATCAATGACAACTGTTTCGCCATCAATTAATAGGACTTTGCCTCTCAAAGAATAAATCATCAGTATTCTCCTTTCTTTTATAAATTAACGAGAGTGAATAACAAAATGAAAGCCATTACCAGGACACTTCCTAGTATAGTAGAGAACAAAAAGACCTCTAAACCATTAACCTTCATTTATTATCCCTTTCAAACTTTTCCGGCATTGGGATTTCCTTAATTTTATGCTCAGAAATTTTTCTTAAATATTCTATTCGCTCTAGACTGCTATTAGAAATCTCTTTCCCTAACAAATAAGCATCCAGTTCTTGATAAGTGACGCCCATCTCTTTTTCATCTGTCTGACCTTGATATAGCCCTGCTGTAGGAATACGTTCAGCCAAAGAATCTCTAACACCATATATTTTGGCGGCTTCTACAACTTCTTTTTTAACTAGATGAGCAATCGGAAGAACATCACAAGCGCCATCACCATATTTGGTGAAATAGCCTATGTATCTTTCATCAGCATTATCTGTACCAACAACTAATCCGTGTTCCTTCTGCGCAACCGCATATAAAATAGACATTCTAATTCTAGCTTTTAAGTTGCCCAAAGTCGCTCGATCTAATTCGATATTGTTGTTTTTAAATTGTTCAACATACGAATTAAATATTTCTGTCGCATCGATAACATCGTATGACAAACCTAAATCTTTGACCAAAGTTAATCCATCTTCAATGTCTTCTTCAGAAGAATCTATAGGAATAATTAAACAATGGACTTTTTCTTTAGAGACAGCATTTTTTAAAATGGCAGCACACAAGGAAGAATCGACACCACCAGAAACACCTAAAACATATTTTTCACAATGTGAATCTTTCAAATACTTAATCAAAAATGTTTCAATTTCTTTTAAATATGATTTTAAGTCCATACTATCTCACATATTCAAATTCGAAATCATCAAGAATGACGGTATCGCCATCTTCTGCGCCCATGTTTTCTAAAACATCATCAACACGTAATGAACGAATTTTACTCATCAAAAGCATCATGCCTTCATCTGTAGAAATATTAGTCATGCGGTAGAATTTGAGCATTTTTTCACCACCAATACTCCACACATGGTTTTTCACTCTTTCTACTGTGAAGAAAGGTTCTTCTTCAGTGAGGGTATAAGTCTTATGATCAAGTTCATCTTCTTCCTTTTCGAATAATGGGAAAATTGGTGTTTCTCTCAAGAGAGAAGCACATTTATAAAGCAATTCATCAATTCCTTCTTCTGTAATAGCGGAAATAGGAATTGTGTCTGTTTTAATTTGTTTTTTAAGTTTTTTAAGACGTTCAGTGGCACCTTCTTTGTCCATTTTACTAGCGACGATAATTTGTGGTCTTTTATCTAGACCAAAGCCATAGGCTTCAAGCTCTTTGTTGATAATTTTATAGTCATCAAATGGATCACGACCACTATTAGATAAGTCTAAAACATGAACAATAAGGCGGCAGCGTTCAATGTGACGTAAAAATTGAAGGCCTAAGCCTTTGCCTTGATGTGCGCCTTCGATTAAGCCAGGCAAATCTGCCATCACAAAAGAAGAACCATCTTTAACTGATACCACACCAAGATTTGGAACAATTGTAGTAAAAGGATAATCAGCAATCTGTGGTTTAGCAGCGCTGACAACACTTAGAAGCGTGGATTTGCCAA
>JAKSVL010000056.1 GCA_024407995.1 Bacilli bacterium
TTCTCTTACGAAGATTGTGATTATCGATAAGTTTCCAGCCAACTAATCCATCATAGAAACATTCAACAATCCCTGTTCTTGAGTTCAAAATACTAAGATGAAACGAGACTTGAGGGTATTTTTTTATATTTTCGTTGATAAAGTCTTCCACTGTGATGTTTCTATCTATTGGTTTGAGATAAGACAATTGTTTGAGATAATACTTTTTATTCTCTTCGATGATTTCTAATCTATAAGGTTCATAAACTTCTTTTTGTTTTTCTAGAAAACTAGGCAACTTAATAGGGTTGATTAGTGCTAACAGACCATCAAATGCTTCATTCGTATCTTTGAATGTGTATGGACACCAATAGCATTTTTTATTAAGATCATCTTTCCATTTTTCTGGTGTTTTACTTTCAGCATAGGTGTATTGAAGAGATAACACTTTTTCTTGTTCTATCGATTCAAACAACCTTTTTGTAACAAAACTTGCTTTGTCAACTTGAAATCCACATGGTTCAATAATGTTGAAGTAATTAGTAAAGATTGTCACTATTAGTTCTTTTGGGTTAAGTAATAAGGCTTTCATCAACCAGAAATTATTTTCTTCTTTAGGAAATGATTTTATTAGTGTTGATAAGGGTTCTACGATTGATTCTTTAATGATTTTGTCATCTTTGTTATTCATCGTTATCTCCTTTCGTTGTCATCTGGATCTAACCTGATTACGTGAAATGCGTAACGGTTTGCGATTTTATGCAAATGCCTTGCATGAGTTCTAGCTGCGGTATCACCAGTGTGGTAGTTAATGAAATATTCATCATCTCCACAAACTCTTTTAACAATGCCTAATTCAAAACGGTCTCCGTTCTGATAGATAACCGCTTCACCTTCTTTGTATTGGGGAAATTCTTCTTTCATAAGGGTAGTGTCCTTTCTTTTATCTTCTTTTTTCTAAAAGCGATAAATCATATTTACTTCTTATAAACTCTTCGCAAAGTTTTCTATTTATATCGTTTCCTAGATAACAATAGATGAGTTCCATGTCTTCTCTGGAAAAGTTCGTTCCAAGATATTCATTGATACCTCTACGAACATAATCTTGAATAACTTCACTAGCTTGTCTTCCAGCAGGTTCTGATTTACAAGCTGCTCTAGACCACCAAGCAAGCACTTTGCATTTAATGTCAATCTTGCTATTGCAGTCTTCGATTCTGAAATAGTAATTACAGTAAACATTTCTTCCTTTACCATGCCAAATGCGATAATCAAAATCATCACAAATATCAACTGGATTAACTGGGTGACAAATAACTAATTCTAAATTGCTATTTAAGAAACCTTCTTCAAAAATCTCAAGCAACTTAAACGCTTCTTTTCTTACTTCAATATTTTTAATATCTTCTAATTCTTTATTCATGTTCATTACCTGTCTTAAAACCAACAAAAATTGATGGTGGAGTAGCAAACTCTTTTCCAACTTCTTTCCAAATGTGGAGACAATGTGGGTGTAAATTGATATAGTCTTCTTTTTTAGGGTGATATTCAACACATACTTCATCATCACCCCAGAAGATTTCTTTCATTCTGCACATGATATCCCAAGAAGGTGTTTTGTTTCTTTGAGAAACGCTAAGGTGTTCCCAACCACCACCCCAAGAGAATACAAAGAAGTAATTCTTTCTTTCTACTGGGTCAACATAGATTCCATTAAATCCATCATCACCAACATCGTGGATTTGAAGAAAACTATTTAATAAAATGTCATCTACTTTTCTCATTGTTTATCTCCTTTTACTTTGTAAACATATTCCGTTTAGATGATCTAATTCATGTTGAGCAACTGCCGCAAGAAAATCATTAAGCATTTCTAATATAGTCAGCTTTGTTAGGAACTGTTGCGAGTTTATCTAACACTTCCCGATCATTGACATTATGGAATCTAACATTGATACAAGTTGAGGTCTTTTTGTGTGAGGCATTAACTTGTTCATAGATTGCCTTTGTTGATTGTTTCTTGGTTTTGTATTTGCGAGGTCTCCCTCTAGTTTCTTTCTTTGCCATGATATCTCCTTCTATATTTTAGCATACTCTATCACTATTCAACCACTTATTGATTGAAGAAGTGACATCTACACCATTCTTAAGAATCTTAAGTTCGCAAATATTAAACTCTTTACTCTTTGGTAGTCCATACATCATATAGAAGTATCTATTGAGTGCAAGGAGTTTGTTTTGCGGTTCAGTGATGATGATTTCATTCTTGGTGACCATTCTAGTTCTTTTGTCTCTAGTGAGTAGTCTCCACTGAACTTGCCAATTTGCCTTCATAGTATTTCCCCTTCCTTTAGTCTCTGTATTCTTCAATTGCTTGGTCATCTTCAATGATGCCA
>JAKSVL010000057.1 GCA_024407995.1 Bacilli bacterium
TGTTCTGATACATTTTTGTGCATTAGTAATTCGTCTACTTGGAGGAATCTCACTACCATCAAAGTATTTCTTTAAAGCTGCAACACCAGCATTAATCCATAATAAAGTAGGATCGTTCTTAGGAATTAAAGAAGAGCCTGGCTCAACATGGTGTCCTTTACTGGCGAAAAAGTCCAACCACATTCTACGAATGTCTTTTGATTTCATAAATTTCATAAAAAACCTCCAAAAAAATAAAAAGTCCCTCAATCAAGGAACGAATTTCTCCGCGGTACCATCCTTATTCTCTTATAGCTATAAGAGCGCTTATTTGTAGATATTACGTTATCTTAACGGCGGCATTACCCGCATCTTGGGAAGTGGCTTTCTATTTCTTTCCTATGCCCTTTTCACCAGCCGGCACTCGCTTTGAGGTAGTTAAATAGATTGGCTTCTTGCTTAACATAAGTAATTTATCATAAAAAAATGATAAAAACTAGTGGTTATTACTACTTAATGATTTTATCGATTAATCCACCGCCGAGACAAACATCACCATCATAAAAAACTGCGGCTTGTCCAGGAGTGACTGCTTTGATTGGTGAGACAAATTTAATAGTTAATTCAGTCTCAGAAATTTGTTCAATAGTAATTGGATTATCGACTTGACGATAACGGAATTTTGCATTTAATCTCTGATTCAATGAAGGAATTTTGCTAATCCAGTTCAAATTAGTAACAGTACAACCATTTGAATATAGGTAGCCACTTTCATCGCCACTTGCGACAAATACGATATTTTTCTTGATATCTTTTGAGACAACAAACCAGCCTTTTGCTTCTTCGCCATGAATGCCGCCAATACCGAGTCCTTTTCTTTGACCGATTGTGTAATACATTGCGCCTTCATGTTCACCGAGTTTTCTTCCAGTTTCAATATCAACAATATCGCCTTTTTGCGCAGGAATATAATTTTTTAAGAATTCTTTGAAGTTTCTTTCGCCGATAAAACAAATGCCAGTGCTATCCTTTTTATCCATGACAGATTCTAAATTAAGTTCATGGGCAATTTTTCTTACCTCAGCTTTATCAATATCGCCTAGCGGGAATAAGCAAGAAGACAATTGCTCTTGGCTGATTTGAGACAAGAAATATGTTTGATCTTTGTTTTGGTCAAAACTCTTGAGTAAAAAACTCATTCCATCACGATCCACTCTTTTGGCATAATGGCCCATAGCAATAGCATCATATCCGTTTGCTTTTGCATAGTCTAAAAACGGGCCAAATTTGATATATTTGTTACAAAAAATATCAGGATTAGGTGTTCTTCCACATTCGTATTCTTTAATTAGATATGTAAAAACATGGTCCCAATATTCTTTGATATAATCAATTCTTAATAGTTTAATTCCGAGTTTGTCTGCAACTTTTTGTGCATCATCATAATCTTTTTCTTGTGGACATTGGTCATTATTGATTGTAGGGTTTCCTAAATAATCACCATTTGCAAGTGCATCCCAGTTACGCATAAAACAGCCAGTTACTTCATGACCAGCTTTCAAGAGAAGATAGGCAGAAATAGCGCTATCAACGCCACCAGAAAGACCTAACAAAACCTTCATTATTTAATGATCTCCTCACTATCAAGAATGACGGTAAAAGGACCATCATTTACACTACTTACTTTCATATCGGCACCAAAAATGCCTGTTTGGACTGCTCCGTATTTTTCTTTTATTTGTTCATTGAAATACAAGTATAATTCTTTCGCTAAATCAGGTTTCATCGCATTCACAAAGCTTGGTCTTCTACCCTTTGCTAAATCTGCATACAATGTAAATTGTGAGACTGAAAGAATTTCGCCTTTGACATCATAAAGAGACAAATTCGTCAGACCATTTTCATCCATAAAAACTCGCAAATTGAGCATCTTATCAAGCATCTTGTCAACTATTTCTTTGTTGTCGGTGTGAGTAAAACCAACAAGCAAACAAAAGCCACGACCTATTTGGCCTACAACTTTTTC
>JAKSVL010000006.1 GCA_024407995.1 Bacilli bacterium
CGCAGAAATTTTCACACATTGTGATATCAGCATTTGGCGTTGGTATAGCGTAGAAGTGCTTAACTAACCAAGAGACAAATGGTGAGATAGAAAATAAATCAGGGCCAGCGATAATGATCATTCTTTTGCCTACTTGTGTATTGGTGGGCAAAATAATAGGGTCATATGGTAAAACGTGATTTGAGAACACATAATAGCCTTGTTTCTTTAATGGCTTTAATAATTTCTTGTTAATGATTTTTGCTCTAAAGATGATGACGTTCGCGAGCCATAAAACGGGAACAGCAAATAAATATCTTAATAGCCAAGAATTGACTCTAAAAAGCCAAGAATTATTTAAATACTTAAAATCATTAGGAATTTCTTTGGTTTTAATATTGTTTCCGGCAAAGTCGTCATTTAATTCGTCACGATAAAAAATAGTCTGTTTTTCTTTCTTTTTCATGCTGTAAATTACAATTTTTGATTATGGTTGATAATAAATTCGATAAATAAGATAAATGCTTCCACGATTAATGAAATAGCAAGGAATAGCATGTGAGATGGTATGGCGTTAATGGTTCTGATCATCAAGATAATTGAAAAAACAATCTCTAAAATGTTAAGAATTATTTTGGCACCATTAATTAAAGGCTGATATGTAATATTCACTATACATGTAATGATTTTTGTTATTGAAAAAGCCACGCTACACGCACCCCAAACGATGCACATGATCTTTGGATCCATGTTGTGTACTGACAAAATAACAACGCCCAATGCAACGTTTAATACAGCTGCTATCAAACTCTGTATACTTCTCATTTTAGTGGCATATTGCCATGTAAAGAAGTCGGCGAAATCTAAAACACCAACAGAGAGAATAAGTGCTCCAATAACTGGACGATCAAATGGTTGGTTTTGGAAAATAAAAGTTAAGATGGTGATACCAAGGATAAGGAATCCCACATCAACAATCATTTCTAAAGCACTACGTAAAAAATTTCTTCTCATCATACTCACTATTAAATCATATTTTGCGTCCAAATGGACCTTTGAATTTTACTTGCGAATGATTTCAATGATAATTTCTATCATCTTTTCAAAATCTTGAATGGATAAATATTCAAATCTACCATGATGGTTGCCGCTACCAGTGCCAAGGTTAGGCGTTACTAAACCCATCTTGGAGAATGTCGCGCCATCGGTGCCACCTTTGATACGACCATATTTTGGTTCGATGCCGAATTTCTTTAATGCAGAAGCAGCTTTTTCAACCGGACGACGATCATTATCGACGTATTTTTTCATATTTTCATATTGTTCACTAATCTCAACTTGTATATCAGCAGTCGGATACTTTTGAAGCAATTCCTCTTTGATTTGAAGGATACGTGTATCTAATTGCTCAAGTTTTTCACGAGAAAAGTTTCTTAAAATCGCTACTAATTCAGCCTTTTCACTAGTACCATTTACACTAGTTAAATGCCAATAGCCTTCATCAGCATAATATGGTGTTTCTTCCTTTGGCAAAGCATCAATGAAATCTGCTTGTAATTGCAAAGCATTAATTAATGTGTTTTTGCCTTCGCCTGGGTGAACGCTAACACCAGTAAATTTTACTTTTAATTGTTGAGCGTTGAAATTTTCAATATCAATTTCATTAATGGCGCCACCATCAACAGTAAAGGCGTAATCTGCTTTCATCTTTTCTAATGAGAAGTGCTTTGGACCTTCACCAATTTCTTCGTCAACAGTAAAGGCGATTGCTAGTGGGTGATGTTTAAATTCTGGATTATTTTTAATATAATCAAGGACCCCCATAATGATAGCGATGCCTGCTTTATCATCAGCGCCCAATAAAGTATTGCCATCAGTAACAATCAAATCGTCGCCGATTAAATTTTTCATTTTTGGAAATTGATTTAATGAGAGGGTGTATTGGTCATTTAGTTTAATATCTTGACCACCCCATTTATTAATAATTTGAGGATTAACATTTTCATCGGTGACTTCTAAGGCTGTATCAACGTGAGCGTTAAGCCCAATAACATCACCTTCGCCATCTAGATGAGCATAGACAATACCATATTCATCCATATAAGCATCTGCTAAGCCCAATTCTTTTAATTCATTCACTAAAAGTCTTGATAAATTCTTTTGCTTTTCTGTTGACGGAGTTGTTCCGGTATTCTCATCAGCTTGTGTATCAATTTTTGCGTATCTAATAAATCTTTCGATGTTCTTATTCATGTTATCTTCCTCTTTGTCTCAATATTATATATTGTATTTAGTCATTAGTTATAGTTTTTTCTTGCCAAGAAGGCATTAGTTAAGGAAAATAATGGTATGAAAGAAGAAATTGAAGTTAAAAGAAAAGTATTCACCATACTAGAACAAATCGGTGAGCATTCATATAAAGTTGAAAGAAAAGGACAATATTTCTTTTTAAAGAAATTTGAATCTGATAATGCTAAGTTTGAAGCATTTTGTGAAGCTGAACATCAATTAAGAGTATCAGGTGTTTCTAGTCCAAAATGTTATCTATATGATAAAAAAGAAAAGATCGCTGTTATTGAATTTATCGAAGGCGACAATTGTTTAGAAGCACTTCTTGGTGGCGAACTATTGGAAAGTGTTATTGAACAACTTTTCAAAACATTTTGGTACGCTAAAAATGATCGTTTAGCACTAGATTATCACCCAGATAATTTTGTTTATACAAAGGGTAAATTGTATTATCTACCTTTTAAAGTAGGTAGGTTTGTCAACAACGATTCATTCGTTCAAAACGATATAAGATTATGGTTCTTCACCAAGGAGTTTGTGGAGTATTGCCATCAACTTGGAATTGACGCTGAAAAGAGCCATATCAAGAGCGATTATGAACTCAATAAGTATATCGCTTTATTGACTGTAAAATATTATAAGTAGAGGTTAATTATTTATGAGTAACAAAACAATCGAAATTATTAAAAATCGTGTTAGTTGTAGAAATTATAGTGATAAAAAAATCTCACTTAAAAAAGCCTTAGAAATTGCAGAAGCCGGTAAATTTGCTCCAAGTGGCATGAATCGCCAAATTGCTAATATTTATTTAATCAATTCTAAAAGATACGTTGAAAAGTTACGTACACTTTCCATCAAAACACTTGGAAGAGATTGTATGTATGGTGCAAAAACAATCATCTTGGTAGGAGGACCTAGAGAAGATTGCTTCACTCCGCAAGATTGTTCATGCGTTTTAGAAAATATGTTTGTGGCAGCCAATGCTTTAAAGATTGCTTCTTGTTGGATTAATCAATTTGATGAACTCTTCCAAAATAAAGATGGATTAAAGGTTAAAAAATCTTTAGGAATTCCAGAAGATATTCGTATCATTGGTTCTTGCATTCTTGGCTATCCAAAAGATGGTGCTTTCCCTGAACCAAAAGCCAGAAAAGAAGATTTTATTAAAGTCCTCTAATTTTTCATATCGTAAGAAAGTCATATATATTAAGCATAAAAATTGTTTTAATAAGCAACATTTGTTGCTAGATTTAATGTGATAATTTAGGAGATTTTTATAATGAAAAAAGTAGTCACTAACCCCTACTTGCCAAATTTTGAGTATATTCCTGATGGCGAACCACACGTTTTCAATGGACGTTTATATGTTTATGGTTCACACGACAAATTTGGTGGTAGCAATTTCTGTTTAAACGATTATGTTACATGGTCTGCTCCAGTCGAAGATTTATCCGATTGGCGTTACGAAGGCGTTATTTGGAGAAAGAAAGATGATCCAACCACAAATGGTAAGAGAGTCTATTACGCTCCAGATGTTTGCCAAGGTCCAGATGGTAACTTCTATATCTATTATTGCCCAGTCCAAGGCATCACAAGTGGTTCTTGGATTATTCACTGTGCTAAAGCTGATAACCCAGCTGGCCCATTCAAATACCATGGCAATGTTAACTTAAGACAATGGCGTAAAACATATCTTCCGTTTGACCCAGCAGTCTTTGTCGAAGATGGTCACGTTTATTTATACTATGGCTCTGCCATGTTCTATCCTCAATTAGACGTACGTGCAAAATCAATTAAAGGTGGTGCAGTCGTTGAATTAGATCCAAAAGACATGTTAACAGTCATTAAAGGTCCAGTTCTTACTGTTCCAACAATCAAAAACGACAAAAACAAAGAGTATGGCATCCACGCTTTCTTTGAAGCCAGCTCAATGCGCAAATTTAAAGACAAATATTATTTCGTTTATTCTTCACAAGCTGGTCACGAATTATGCTACTGCATCGGTGACAGCCCAATGGGCCCATTCAAAAAAGGTGGCACATTAATCTCCAATGGTGATATCGGTTTACGCGATTGTAAAGATCCTAAATCTGCATGTGACTTCACAGGTAACACACATGGTGGCATGGTTGAAGTTAATGGTAGATATTACGTTTTTGCACATAGACAAACAAATAAATGTCAATTCTCCAGACAAGGCTTTGCAGAAGAAACATTTATCGAAGAAGATGGTTCTATTAAGCAAGTTGAAAGAACATCTCAAGGCTTATATGGCAAACCATTACCAGGTCAAGGTGAATATTTTGCGTCTATCAACTGTGGTTTAAGAGCAAAGAAAGGCAACAGATTCTATGGTGTCTTCAAGTTCGGTCATGGTAAAGATCCATACTTAACACAAGAAGGCAAGGATCAAGATCCTGCTACAAATCCACAACAAACTCAATATGTTAAGAACTTCAATGATGGCTGTTCTATCACCTATAAATACTTTGATTTAAGAGAAACAAAATCATTTGGTATTCAAGTCAATGGTTCTGCTCAAGGCAAACTTATCATGAAGTATGGTGAAAAAGAAGCCGTCCAAGAAATCAACATGAAGAAAGAAAACAAAGTTATCGAATTCCCTATCGAAAATGGTGGTGAAAAAGATATGGTTGTCTTCCGTTATGAAGGAAAAGGCGCTCTTAATTTAACAAAGTTAATCCTTAAGTAATTGAAACATATTAAAGCACAGTCGAAAGGCTGTGCTTTTTTATTTGTTATTAAAATAACATTCTACTATAATTAATAGGCATGAAAGACTTTTGGTTAGAAATTAAACACATCGATAAACAAACAGGTGCTAGATATGGTATCCTTCACACTCCACACGGAGATTGTGAGGTTCCAATGTTCATGCCTGTTGGTACTTTAGCCACAGTTAAAACATTGTCTCCCGAAGAATTGAAAGATATGGGCGCCGGTACAATTTTAAGCAACACATATCACTTATCAATTAGACCAGGTGCAGATGTAGTTGCTAAAGCTGGTGGACTTCATAAATTCATGAATTGGGATGGACCAATCCTCACAGATAGTGGTGGTTTCCAAGTCTTTTCGCTTGCAGAAAATCGCAAAATTAGCGAAGACGGTGTTGAATTTAAGAATCATTTGAATGGTGATAAACTATTTTTCTCACCTGAAGTTTCCATTGATATTCAAGAAAAATTAGGCTCAGATATTGCAATGTCTTTTGATGAATGCATTCCTTGGCCTGCTGATTATAACTACTGCAAAAAATCTACCGAAAGAACGCTAAGATGGGCAAAACGTGGCTTGGATGCTCATAAAAGAGAAGATCAAGCTTTGTTTGGTATTGTTCAAGGTGGCGATTATGAAGAATTAAGAAAAATGTGCGCCGAAGAATTAGTGAAGATGGATTTCCCTGGTTATTCAATCGGTGGTACTTCTATTGGTGAACCGAAAGATAAATTCTTTGAAATGGTAGAATATGCCATTAAATATTTGCCAGAAGATAAACCGAGATACGTTATGGGTATTGGTTCAATCGACTATATTTTAGGCAGTATTGCCCGTGGTGTTGATATGTTTGACTGTGTCCTTCCAACAAGAATTGCAAGACATGGTGCGCTTATTACATCGAAGGGACGTGTGAATAGTAAGAATGAAAAATATAAAGAAGACTTTACTACTTTAGATGAAAATTGCGATTGTTATTGCTGCAAAAATTACACTAAAGCATACCTTAGACATTTATATATCTGCGATGAAACATTTGGTAAGAGATTAATGTCTATCCACAACGTAAGATTTTTAATTAAATTAGTGGAAGATGCCAGAATTGCTATTCAAGAAGATCGCTTTGGCGATTTTATGAAGGAAAAACTCGCAGAATTTGGTGATGAAAGAGGTTTCTAATGAATATTAATTTATTTGATTATTTTCTTCCAGAAGAACTCATTGCCCAAAAACCATCTGATAAAAGAGACCATTCTCGTCTTTTAGTGGTCAATAGAGAAAACAAAACATTTGAAGATAAACATTTCTATGACATTGTTGATTACCTTCACGAAGGTGATGTTTTAGTTAGGAATAATTCCAAAGTTATTCCTGCTAGATTATTAGGCATTAAAGAAAAGACTGGTGCGCACTGCGAACTTTTACTTTTAAAGCAATTAGAAGGTGATACCTGGGAATGTTTAACTAGACCTGCTAAATCATTAAAAGTAGGAGCACGTGTAGATTTTGGTGATGGAAAACTTATCGCAGAATGTTTAGAAGAAAGAGAAGAAGGCCTACGTGTTTTTAAATTCATCTACGATGGCATCTTTTTAGAAGTATTAGATCAATTAGGTAAAATGCCTTTACCTCCATACATTGCAAAACAATTATGTTCGAATGATCGCTACCAAACCGTCTATGCTAAATTTGAAGGTAGTGCCGCTGCTCCAACTGCAGGTTTCCACTTCACCGAAGAACTATTTGAAAAATTAAAAGCCCAAGGCGTAGAAGTTGTGGATGTCACCTTACATATTGGCTTGGGAACATTTAGACCAGTAAAAGTTGAAGATACCAAAGATCATGTTATGCATAGTGAAGTCTATGAAATGAGTGAAGAATCCGCGGATAAATTAAACAAGGCTAAAGCAGATGGTAAACGCATTATTGCCATCGGCACAACATCCGTTAGAACGCTTGAAGCTAACTATTCAAAATATGGTTGTTTTAAACCTACAAGAGAGTCCACTAATATCTTTATTGAACCAGGTTATCAATACAAAACAATCGATGCCTTAATTACTAATTTCCATCTACCTAAATCAACATTAATTATGCTTGTCTCTGCCTTTATGGGAAGAGAGTTTACTTTAGAAATATATAAGCACGCTGTAGAAGATAAATATCGTTTCTTCTCTTTTGGCGATGCCATGTTCATCTATGGAAGAAACAAAGATTAATTACAACAAGGAATTCGAGAAAGAAATCAAGCGTATCCTTACTCTTTCTAATAAGCCGAAGCTTCTATTACATGTCTGTTGTGGCCCTTGTTTTACTTATCCTTATGAAATGATCAAGGACTATTTTGATATTACGATTATTTATAACAATTCAAACATCTATCCGGAAGAAGAATACAACAGAAGACTTAATGAACTTAAGCAATATCTAAAAGACATTTCTAGCAATATAAAAGTCATTGAATTTCCATATGATAATTTAACCTATAATAAAGATTTAGAACCATATGCAGATCAGCGCGAGGGCATGGATCGCTGTCGTATTTGCTTTAGAAAGAGATTAGGCCAGGCTATTGATTATGCTGAAGAGCACAATTTTGATTATGTTGGCACTGTTATGAGCATCTCAAGATTCAAAAATTCTCAGGATTTAAACAAGATTGGTCTTGAACTTTCAATGGGCAAAAATGTCAAATGGTTGCCAGCGGATTTCAAGAAAAATAACGGCTATGAAAAGTCTCTGGAAATCGTCAGAGCGTATCAAATGTACTTCCAACATTATTGTGGTTGCAAGTTCTCAATTCGCTCAAAAAAAGACGAACTTTAAACGCTTAAATTTTCAAAAATTGACCATCAAAAATGACTTTTTTGGTCTTTTTTATTGAAAATTTTTTTCCAAAATAATCGCTTCACGGGGTCACTATTTTTGCGATCTTTTTGCCTATATATTTAAATTTATTTAATAATATGTTGACAGCGCACCCACACTCACGTATGATATTAAACGTTGACGGCTCGCGTTGACGTGCGAGGTTGCTGATACACCCACAGGCGTTGTCATGAAGGTGTATTCAGGGAATTCGCATTGAGAGAGTTACAGTCAAAGCCTGATAGTGATAGGAGGAAAAAACAATTCATGGCAAAAGCAACAAAGATTAGGGTTCGCTTAAAAGCATATGATCATGTCAACTTAGACTTGAGTGCTGAAAAGATCATTGCCGCAGCGAAGAACACCGGCGCTACAGTTGTCGGTCCAATTCCACTCCCAACGGAAAAACAAGTGTTCACTATTCTTAGAGCGGTTCACAAATATAAAGATTCCCGTGAACAATTCGAAATCAGAACACATAAAAGAATCATCGATATTAAGAACTATCGCAAGGAAACAATGGATTCCCTCAAGAATCTAGATCTCCCAGCCGGTGTCGATATCGAAATCAAACTATAGGAGGTAAATGTTCATGAAAGCTATCGTTGGTAGAAAAATGGGCATGACCGAAGTCTTCACTGAAGATGGCCAAATCTACGCCGTTACAGTGGTTGAGGTCTTACCTAATGTAGTCACACAAGTCAAAACTGTTGAAAAAGACGGTTACGACGCAATCCAAGTTGGTTATGAAGAATTAAAAGAATCCAGAGCCAACAAATGCGAAAAGGGAATCGCAAAGAAAGCCAATACAGTCCCACACCAAGTCCTTAAAGAATTAAAGGGCGACGAAATGAAAGGTTACCAACTTGGTGATGTCATCAAAGCAGACATCTTCAAAGCAGGTGACGTCGTTGATGTCATTGGCACAAGCAAAGGTCATGGTTATTCCGGTGTTATCAAACGTTGGAATCAACACATTGGTCCTAAAGGTCATGGTTCAGGTTACCACAGAGGTCAAGGTACCTTCGCTAACAATGGTCGTTACAACCACGGCGTCATGCCAGGTAAACATATGTCCGGTCATTACGGTAACGAATCTGCAACAGTCTTGAATCAATTAGTCATCGCTGTTGATGCAGAAAAGAACTACATCTTAGTCAGAGGTGGTCTCCCAGGTCCACGCAGAAGCATCGTTACATTACGTACTGCTGTTAAGGAAGTTAAACATCCTGATACTGTGAAACCATTAATCGACCGCACTCCAGTAGTTGCGGAAGCCCCTGTTGCTGAAGAAGCACCAGTCGAAGAAGCACCAGCTACTGAAGCCGCAGAATAAGAACGGAAAGGAGAACAGTTAGTATGGCAGAAAAGAAAAACGTCAGCGTTAAAGTCTACAACATGGCTGGCGAAGAAATCTCCAAGATGAACCTCAGTGCTGCAGTATTCGGCATTGAACCACATCAACAAGCAATGTTCGACGCCGTTCAAGTAGAACAAGCCAACCAAAGACAAGCAACCGCAAAAACAAAAGTGCGTCACGAAGTCAGCGGTGGTGGCAAAAAGCCATGGCGTCAAAAAGGTACAGGCCGCGCCCGTTCAGGTAGCTCCCGTTCCCCAATCTGGGTCGGTGGCGGAACAGTGTTCGGTCCAGTCGGAGATCAAAACTTCACAATCTCCCAAAACAAGAAAGAACATAAACTTGCGCTCAAGTCCGCGTTAAGTTTAAAAACAAAAGATGGACTCTTAGTCGTCGATGAAATCAAATTCGATGAAAAGAAAACCAAAAACTTCGTTAACTTCTTAGAAGCTCTCAAAGTTGGTGGCAAAGCTCTCATCGTTATCGATGAAATTACAGAAAACATCTTCGCTAGCGCTCGCAACGTTGGTTATGCCAAAGTTGTGACTCCAGATAATGTCAGTGTTGTCGACTTATTAAACGTTGATAACCTCGTTCTCTCCCAAGCTAGTGCTAAAGCAATTGAGGAGGCATTAAAGTAATATGGCAAAGAAAAAAGCTGAAAACACAAATCGCTTCCCAAAAGCGACTGAAAAAGATTTCACAGTTATCGTTAAACCATTAATCACAGAAAAAACAATGTCATTAATGCAAAACGAAAACAAAGTGACAATCAAAGTGCTCGAAAGTGCTAACAAGACAGAAATCAAATTAGCATTCCAAAGAATCTTCCAAGTCAAAGTAACAGACGTGAAAGTTCTTAACCAAAGAGCCAAAGACACAACCAGAGGCACCAGATATGCTGGCAGTATCTCTGGATATAAGAAAGCCGTTGTTACCGTCGCAGAAGGCGAAGCAATCGACTTATTCAAAGAATAAGACAGTTCACTTATTCAAATTATAGGAGGACAAAGTAATGTCAATTAGAACTTACAAGCCTACGTCTGCAAGTCGTAGAAACATGACAAATTCGACATTCAGTGAAATCACTACATCCACTCCTGAGAAAAGCTTATTAGTCAGTTTATCCAAATCTGGCGGTAGAAATAACCAAGGTAAAATTACCTGCCGTCACATTGGTGGAGGTCACAAACGCAAATATCGTGTTATTGACTTCAAACGTAATAAAGATGGCATCCCAGCAGTAGTGAAAACCATTGAATACGATCCAAACAGAAACGCAAGAATCTGCTTACTAAGCTACGCTGATGGTGAGAAACGTTACATTCTCGCACCAAAGGATATCCAAGTCGGTCAAAAAATTATTTCCGCCGATCAAACCGATATCATCGTTGGTAATGCCTGCTTAATCAAAAATATCCCAGAAGGTACATTAATTCACAACATCGAATTAGTTCCTGGCAAAGGTGGCCAACTCTGTAGAGCCGCTGGTGCAGCTGCCCAAGTATTAGGCGCTGAAGGTAAATATGTTACTCTCCGCTTAACATCTGGTGAAGTTCGTAAAGTCCTAGGAACATGCCGTGCGACAATCGGTTTAGTCGGTAATGACGATTGGAACCTTGTTAATCTCGGTAAAGCCGGTAAAACACGCTGGGCCGGTACACGTCCAACAGTACGTGGTAGCGTCATGAACCCAAACGATCACCCACATGGTGGTGGTGAAGGTAAGTGTCCAGTTGGTCGTGATGCACCAAGAACCCCATGGGGCAAACGTGCATTAGGTGTTAAGACACGTAACAATAAGAAAGCGTCTGGCAAATTAATTATTCGTAGACGCAACGGAAGATAATCGCGAAAGGAGTTAGAAATTATGGCAAGAAGTTTGAAAAAAGGCGCATTCGTCGATGCATCATTAATGAAAAAAGTCGAAACATTAAACGCCAACAATAAAAAAGAAGTCATCAAGACTTGGTCACGCCGTTCTACCATCTACCCATCATTCGTGGGTCATACATTCGCGGTTTATAACGGTAAGGAACACATCTCTGTGTACGTCACAGAAGATATGGTCGGACACAAATTAGGTGAATTCTCCCCAACAAGAAAATTCACTGGACATACAGGCCACACCGCTGAAGATAAAGCGGCCAACGCCGGTAAATAGGAGGGACTGATACATGGCAAGAGCTAAAAAAGCTACTGAAGAAGTAGAAGTTAAAGAAGAAGCTAAAGTTGAAGAAGCTCCTAAAGCTAAAAAAGCTACAAAGAAAGCCAAAGCAGAAAAGAAGGTTGAAGCTCCTAAAAAGCCAATGCCAACTGAAGCAAGAGCTATCGCGAAGAATGTTCGCATTACTCCACGTAAGGTCCGCTTAGTTATCGATCTCGTCAGAGGCTTACCAGTCAAAGAAGCGTTAGGCATCCTTAGTAATGTCAACCGCGCTGCTAGCGAACCAGTGATGAAAGTCATTAAATCCGCAGCCGCCAATGCCACCAACAACTTCGGTATGGATGAAGATGCATTATACATCGCTCAAATCTATGCCAATGATGGATTACGCATGAAGAGATATTTACCAAGAGCTAAAGGCTCAGCCTCAGGCTTAGTCAAACGCGCCAGCCACATCACAGTTGTGGTTAAGATGAGATAGGAGGAAAACATCAATGGGTCAAAAAGTTAATCCAGTAGGCTTAAGAATTGGCGTCAACAAGAATTGGAATTCTCGTTGGTATGCAAATGATCAAGAATACCATGTATTCCTCAATGAAGATGTCAAAGTTCGTGTTTTCTTAGAAAAGAAATTAAAAGAAGCTTTGTTATCTCACGTCGAAATCGAAAGAATCAAAACCGATAAAGGTTACTCAGTCATCGTTATGGTCTTTGTCGCCCGTCCAGGTGTCGTCATTGGTCAAGATGGCAAAGCAATCAATGAATTAAAAGATGAATTAGCCAAACTCTTAAAAGGCGCCGAAGTTAGAATTGATGTCGTGGAAGTTAAAAACCCAGACTTAGATGCCAACATCGTTGCTCAAGAGATTGCTAAACAACTCGAAGAAAGAGCGAGTTTCCGTACAGCACAAAAGAAAGCCATCCAACGTGTTCGTAAAGCTGGCGCAAAAGGTATTAAAACCTCTGTCAGTGGCCGTTTAGGTGGTGCTGATATCGCCCGTGCTGAAGGTTACCGTGAAGGCGTCATCCCACTTCATACATTAAGAAGTGATATTGATTACGCTTGCGTACACGCAGCTACACAATATGGCCGCTTAGGCGTTAAAGTGTGGATCTGCCGCGGTGAAATTCGTCCTGAACTCCAAAAGAAAAACAATAACAATAACGAGAAAGGAGAATAGTCATGTTACAACCAAAACGTACTAAATATAGACGTCCACATATCATCAAATATGAAGGACACTGCAAGTCCGCTCCAAAAGTGGCATTCGGTGAATTTGGTTTACAAGCTTTAGAAGGCACATGGGTTACAACTCGTCAAATCGAAGCAGCTCGTATGGTCATCTCTCGTTATACCAAACGTGGTGGTCAGATCTGGATCAGAATCTTCCCACACTTAGCAAAAACAAAGAAACCTGCCGAAGTCCGTATGGGTTCTGGTAAAGGTTCACCAGAAGACTGGGTAGCAGTCGTAAGAAAAGGTTGCGTCATGTTTGAAATCGCTGGCGTTCCAGAAGAAGACATGAGAGAAGCCCTCCGCTTAGCGGCTTACAAACTCCCAATCAAATGTAAAGTTATTAAGAAAGGTGAGTAATAGTTATGAAAATTAATGAAGTTCGTGAACTTTCTACGAGTGAATTAAAAGAAAAATTATACTCACTCAAAGAACAATTATTCGAGCTCCGCAGAAAGAAAGCTGTCGGTGCACTCGAAAGAGGTGAAGATGTCATCACTGTTAGAAAAGACATCGCCCGCGTCAACCTCGTTCTTAGAGAACGTGAACTTGAAGCGGAAGGTAAATAAGGAGGATTGAAAGATGGAAAGACAAACATTAGCTCGCCGCGCCATTGAAGGTGTCGTCGTCTCTGATAAAAATGACAAGACCATCGTCGTCCTTGTTGAAACCCATAAAAAACACAGCAAATATGGCAAACGTGTTAAATATGGTAAAAAGTACTACGCTCATGATGAAAACAACGAAGCCAAGAATGGCGACACAGTTACCATCATGGAATGCCGTAAATTAAGCGCAACAAAACGTTGGAGATTAGTCTCCATCGATAAGAAAGCGGAATTAACTGTTAAAGAAGCTGAAGCCGAACTCAAAGAAGAAATCGTCGAAGCAGAAGCAGCCGCTGAAGCCGCTGAACCAGAAAAAGAAGAAAAGGAGGCCGAATAGTTTATGATCCAAAAGGAAACTAATCTTGTCGTCGCCGACAATAGTGGTGCCAGATCAGTTCGTGCTTTCACTCTCTATGGTGGTTCCTACCGTAAATCCAGTGGTGTTGGTGACATCATCTTATGTGCTGTCAAAGATGCCATCCCAAACGGTAAGGTGAAAAAAGGCGATGTCGTTAGATGCGTCATCGTGAGAACTAAAAAGGCCATTGGTCGTAGAGATGGTTCAACCATCGCCTTCGATGACAATGCTGTCGTTATTATTAATGATGATAACGCGCCTATAGGCACACGTGTCTTTGGTCCTGTGGCCAGAGAACTTCGTGAAAAAGGTGTTGAAGGATTCATGAAAATTGTCTCCCTCGCTCCAGAAGTGTTATAAGGAGGAAGAACGATATGAATCTAGTTAAAGGTGATAAAGTTATCGTGATCGCTGGTCGCGATAAAGGAAAAACTGGCACAATTCAAAAAGTGATTCCTGAACAAAACAAAGTCGTCGTTGAAAACGTCAATCTCCGTAAGAAAACAAATAAACCATCACAAAAGAATCCTGATGGCGGTATCGTTGAGATCTACGCACCAATCGATGCATCTAACGTTATGTTAGTTGACCCAAAGACTAAAAAACCAACACGTATTGGTCATAAAGAAGTCAAGGGTAAAAAAGTCCGCTATGCCAAAAAGAGCGGTACAGTGTTATAAGGAGGAAAGCTCAAATGGCTGAAGAATTAAACGAAAAGAAAGCTCCTGCTAAGAAAGCTGCTCCAAAAGCTGAAACCGCTAAAGAAAGCAAGGGCAATAAGAAAGCTGCTATCATCTCTCGTGTTCAGACTAAATATGAAAACGAAGTTCGCAAAGCTTTATTAGAAAAATATCAATACTCTTCTACAATGCAAATTCCTGCATTAAGCAAAATCGTCATCAATATCGGTGTCGGTGATGCCACACAAGATAGCAAAAAGTTAGAAGAAGCAGTGAGTGAATTGACATTGATCTCTGGTCAAAAGCCAATCATCACAAAAGCGAAAAAGTCTATTGCAACCTTCAAATTAAGAGAAGGTCAAGAAATTGGTTGTAAGGTCACACTTCGTGGTCTTAGAATGTATGATTTCTTCGATAAATTAGTCTCCATCGCTCTCCCACGTGTTCGTGACTTCCGTGGCGTTAGCAAAAACGCTTTCGATGGTCGTGGTAACTACACACTTGGTATTAAAGAACAATTAATCTTCCCAGAAATCGATTACGATAAAGTGGCGAAGGTTCGTGGTATGGATATCGTTATCGTAACCACTGCTAAAAATGATGCTGAAGCGTATACCTTATTAGAATTATTAGGTATGCCATTCCATCGCTAGAAAGGAGTTCACAATATATGGCAAAGACAAGTCAAAAGATTAGACAAAGCCGTCCAGCTAAATATAAAGTTCGTGAATATACACGTTGCGAACGTTGTGGACGTCCACATTCTGTTTATAGCAAATTCCATTTATGCCGTATCTGCTTAAGAGAATTAGCCTATAAAGGTGAAATTCCTGGCATGAAGAAATCATCTTGGTAGAGAAAAGGAGGATATCGATTAATTTATGATGACTGATCCAATTGCGGATATGCTTACCCGCATCAGAAACGCTAACGCGTTAAAATATGAATCTGTGAAGATGCCTTCCAGCAAGATGAAAGTTGAAATCGCAAAGATTCTTAAAGAAGAAGGCTTCATCGAAGACTACAAAGTTTCCGGTAAAGTTAAAAAAGAATTATCTATTACCTTAAAGTATTTCAATGGTGAAAGAGTTATCTCTGGTTTAAAGAAAATTTCCAAACCAGGTCTCAGAGTCAACGTTGGCTTTGAAAAATTACCAAGAGTCTTAAAAGGTTTAGGTATCGCAATTATTTCCACCTCACAAGGTGTCATGACTGATTCAAAAGCCAGAACACTTGGTATCGGTGGTGAAGTAATTTGCTACGTCTGGTAATAGGAGGAAATAAATATGTCACGTATTGGTAACAAACATATTAATCTTCCAGCTGGCGTCACAGTTACAGAAGAAAACGGTTATGCCGTCGTTAAAGGTCCAAAAGGTTCCTTAAACGTTAAATTAAACAAAGGTATTCAAATGAATGTTGAAGGTACAGTTGTTTCCTTCACACGTGAAAATGAAACCAAACAAATCAAACAAAATCATGGTACAGTCCGTGCTAATGTTAACAATGCAGTTGTCGGTGTTTCCGAAGGCTACAAGAAAACATTAGAAATGAGAGGTATCGGTTACAAAGCCCAAATGAAAGGTCAAGCCGTTGAAATCTGGGCCGGATACAGCCATACCGTTATCATTGAACCAGAAGAAGGCGTGAAGATCTCCATTCCTAATGCCACTGACATCGAAGTTGAAGGCATTGACAAACAAAAAGTTGGTCAAACAGCTGCTCTCATTCGTGGTGTCCGTCCACCAGAGCCATATCTTGGCAAAGGTATTCGCTATAAAGGCGAAGTGGTCATTACTAAAGAAGGTAAGCGCGCTGGCGCTGGTAAGTAAGATAGGAGGTAAGAGTTATGACAACCAAACCAAGCAAAAATGTTTCTCGTTTAAGAAGACATGCTCGTGTGAGAAGAAAAGTTTCTGGTACAGCCGAAACACCAAGACTCTGTCTCTATCGTTCTAACAAAAATATCGAAGCGCAAATTATCGACGATGTTAAAGGTGTCACCTTAGTTGCTTCCTCTTCCATGTCTCTCAAGCTTGAAAATGGTAGCAATATTGATGCCGCTACAGCAGTTGGTAAAGATATCGCTGAAAAGGCTATTGCTTTAAATATTAAAAACGTCGTCTTTGATAGAAGTGGATACATCTATCATGGTCGTGTCAAAGCTTTAGCGGAAGCCGCTCGTGAAGCTGGCTTAGTGTTCTAATGGAGGGTCGAACAATGGAAGAAGAAATGAAAGTTGAAGCACCAGTTGAAGAAACTGCCGAAGCTGTCCAAGAAGCTGCTCCACAAGAACAAAATAAAGAAGGTCGTCCAGAAAGACGTGAACGTCGTGATAACAGACGTGGTGACCGTAAAGGCGCCCCACGTGAACGTCGTGATCGTAGAGATGAACCAAAAGAATTTGAAGAACGTGTTGTTTTCATCAACAGAGTTAGTAAAACCGTTAAAGGTGGCCGTCGTATGAAATTCACCGCCCTTGTGGTTATCGGTGATCATAAAGGCCGTTATGGCTTCGCCGTTGGTAAAGCGGCAGAAGTCCCAGATGCCATTAAGAAAGCAAGTGAAGCTGCTAAGAAAAACTTATTCAAGATTCACTTAGTTAAAGGCCAAACAATTTCTCACGAAGTTATTGGTAAATATGGCGCTTGTAACGTTTACTTAAAACCAGCCCCAGAAGGTACTGGAATTATCGCTGGTGGTCCAGTGAGAGCGGTTCTCGAACTCGCTGGCGTGCAAAACGTCTGTAGTAAAGTCTACGGTAGCCGTGCTCCAATCAATATCGTTAGAGCAACAAACCAAGGCTTAAACAACCTCAAGAGCTACAAAGCCATGAAAGAACTTCGTGGCAAAGCTGAATAATTAACACATTATTCCTTAATTAAAATAGAAAAAGGAGGTGCACATATGAAATTGCATGAACTTCAAAGCACAGATGGATCCCGTTTCGAACATTACCGTAAAGGTCGTGGTTTAGGTTCAGGTAACGGCAAAACTGCTGGTAAAGGCCATAAAGGTCAAAATGCTAGAAGCGGTGGCGGTGTTGCCTTAGGTTTCGAAGGTGGCCAATTACCACTTTGGAGAGCCTTACCAAAACGTGGCTTCAAAAATGTCAATCATGTCAATTATGCAACTATCAATGTTTCCGCTTTAGAAAGATTCGAAGACGGAACAGTGGTGACTCCAGCATTACTTAAAGAAGTCGGTTTATTGAAAAAAGAATATGATGGATTAAAAGTCTTAGGCTCTGGTACCTTAACCAAAAAGTTAACTGTCCAAGCAAAAGCCTTCAGCAAATCCGCAGAAGCCGCTATCACAAATGCTGGTGGCAAAATTGAGGTGATGTAGTATGAAAAAAATTATCAACATCCTCAAAAACAAAGAAATTATGGGTCGTATCGTTTTCACGATCATGATCCTCTTCATCTTCCGTTTAGGCGCACAAGTGACCGTTCCAGGCGTCACTATTCCTGAGGATAGTCAATTAAGTGACTTCTTAAATGGTAGCAACCCATTGTCCTTAATGAACTTACTCGGTGGTGGAACCTTGCAAAGTTTCTCCATTTTCGCTCTGGGCGTCTCACCTTATATTACTGCGCAAATTATTGTGCAATTGTTGTCCACTGACGTTTTACCAGCCTTAACTGAATTAAAACGTCAAGGTCAATATGGCCGTAAGAAAATTGAAATGGCCACTCGTTACTTAACATTAATGTTAGGTGCTGTCCAAGCCTATGGTATTATCAAAACCATGCAGGCTAGTGACTTCATTTCATTCGAAGTAGCGGAATATGAATGGATGACATATGTCTACATTGTCATCGTCTTATTAGCCGGCTCCATGCTCGTCATGTGGCTCGGTGACCAAATCTCCGTCAAAGGTATTGGTAATGGTATTTCCATGATCATCTTCGCCGGTATTGTCTGTTCATTACCAAATCAAATGGTTAATGCTTGGCAAACCTGGTGTAACCCATATATCTTTGCTAGAGGTGAAGGTGAAGCTATAGCAGGTATCTTCAAATTCCTCTTATATGTCTTCGCTTACTTACTGATTATCGCCTTCGTGACATTCATTGAATTATCGAAGAGAAAGATTCCAGTACAACATTCTGGTAAGGGTGGCGGCCAAACACAAAGCATGGCAAGAGCTTCCTTCTTACCAATCAAGATTAACTCCGCTGGTGTTATTCCTGTCATCTTCGCATCTAGTATCTTAATGGCACCAAGTGTCATTATGGCCTTCATTGATAGTGATGCAGGTACAAATGCTACATGGCTCGGTATCTTCAATACCACAACCATGTTTGATATGGGTGGCTGGTCCATGCCATGGGGCTTAATCATCTACTTAGTCTTAACAGTAGCGTTCTGTTTCTTCTATGCGAATTTGCAAATCAATCCTGCACAACTCGCAGAAAACTTCCAAAAGAACGGTTCCTACATTCCAGGTATCCGTCCAGGTAATGAAACTGAACGTTATGTGAGAAAGGTCTTAAACCGTGTCACTGTTATCGGTGCTGCGGCCTTAGCCTTCATTGCTGCTTTACCACCTGTTCTTACTATGACTGGCGTGTTCGGCGGTAACCAATCATTAGCCTTAGGTGGCACCGGCCTCATCATCGTTGTTGGTGTTGCTCTTGAAATCAACTCACAAATCGACGGCTTACTCGCTGGTAAATCCTTCGACGAAGTCGTGGCATCTGGAGGTCAAGGCTAATGAAAAGAAACATTATTCTCATGGGCCCTCCTGGCGCAGGAAAGGGCACGCTCGCGAAACAATTAATCAGCTTAGGCTTAGTTCATATCTCCACTGGTGATATGTTCAGAGAAGCAATTAAAGCTGGCACTGAGCTTGGTCTCTTAGCAGATTCATATATCAAACATGGGAATCTTGTTCCTGATGAAGTAACAATCGGTATTGTCAAAGAAAGATTGGCCATGCCTGATTGTGAAAATGGATTTCTTCTAGATGGTTTTCCAAGAACTCTTCCTCAAGCGGAAGCGTTAGAAAAACTAACTAAGGAAATAAATCGTCCAATCGAAGCTGCAATCAACCTCGATTGTGACGAAAAAGAACTGGTGAGACGCATATCTGGTAGACGCGTTTGCAAAAACTGCGGTGCACCTTATCACATCGATTCTGCTAAACCGAAGGTAGAAGGCGTGTGTGATATATGTGGTGGTCCTCTTTATCAAAGAAATGATGATAATGAGGAAGCTCTCAAAGTCAGATTAGCTCACTATGTCAATCAAACCAAACCCCTCATTGATTTCTATCAAGAAAGAGGGTTACTCACTAACTTTGATAGCTTAAAAGGTAGTGCAGTATTATTCGATGAAATTGCAAAATTTCTTAAAAGTTAACTTATGATCATTGTCAAGTCATCAAGGGAAATTGAATTAATGAAAGAAGCGGGCCGCTTAGTGGCCAAAGTCTTCGAAACCGTGGAACCATTCATTAAGCCAGGTATTTCTACCTATGAGATTAATGAAATTGCGGAAAAAGTTATCTACGATGGTGGTGGTAGTTGTCCTTGCAAAGGATATTACGATTACCCAGCGGGAACTTGTGTTTCGGTGAATGAAACTTTAATCCATGGCATTCCTTCAAAAAAGATTATCTTAAAAGAAGGAGATATCGTTTCCCTTGATGTCGTGGCGAGTCTTAAGGGCTATTGCGCAGATGCCACTAGAACATTTGGTGTTGGCATCCTCAAAGATAGTGTTAAACAACTGATGAAAGTCGCAAAAGACGCTATGTTTGAAGGAGCTAAAGTTGCCATACCAGGTAATCGCGTTGGTGACATCAGCTGCACGATTCAGGAATACGTTGAATCATTCGGTTATAACGTAGCACGTGATTTTACCGGACATGGTATCGGTAAAAACATGCATGAAGATCCAAGCGTCCCTAACTTTGGAATTCGTGGTACTGGTCCTCTTTTAAAACCAGGTATGGCTTTAGCGATAGAGCCAATGATCCTAGAAGGAAGAAAAGAAACACGTATCCTTGGTGATGGTTGGACGGTTAAAAGCAAAGATGGCAAATTAACTTGCCACTATGAAAACACCATTATCATAACCGAAAACGGTAACGAAATTATTACTTTAACTGAAGGAGAAAAGAACAATTAATGTCTAAATCAGATGTCATCGAAGTCCAGGCGGTCGTTAAAGAGTGCTTACCTAATGCTTCATTTAAGGTTGAACTCGAAAACGGCGTCGTAATTCTGGCCACCGTTTCTGGAAAAATCCGTATGAACTACATACGCATTCTCCCAGGAGATAGAGTTACGGTTGAAATCTCGCCTTATGATTTAACACGGGGCCGTATCACATACCGGTTCAAATAATCCGGTGAACAAAATATTTCAGGAGGAAAGAAAATTATGAAAGTCAGACCTTCAGTAAAACCTATCTGCTCAAAATGTAGAGTCATCAAAAGACATGGCAAAGTCATGGTCATTTGCTCTGATCCAAAACATAAGCAGAGACAAGGTTAATTTAGGAGGAAATTAGAATATGGCACGTATTGTTGGTGTTGATATTCCTAACGACAAGCAAGTAGGTATTGCTCTTACCTACATCTATGGTATCGGTCGTTATACCGCAAAATTAATTTGCGAAGGTGCTAAAGTTGACAGCACAATCAGAGTAAAAGATTTAACGGATGAACAATTAGGTGCTATCCGTAATGAAATCGGTAATTATAAAACCGAAGGTGATCTTCGTAGAGAAGTCGCTTTAAATATTAAGAGATTAACCGAAATTGGTTGCTATCGTGGTTCACGCCATAGAAAAGGTTTACCAGTTAACGGTCAAAGAACAAAGACCAACGCAAGAACACGTAAAGGTCCACGTAAGACCATCGCTAATAAGAAGATGGCCCCACAAGGTTAATGAAAGGAGTATAGAATTATGGCTAAAACAACAATTCGTAAAAAGAAAGTCAAACGTTCATTTACCCGTGGTGTTGCCCACATTCACGCTACTTTCAATAACACAATCGTCACAATCTGTGATGAACAAGGTAATGCCTTAGCATGGAGTTCAGCAGGTGCCAATGGTTTCAAAGGCGCAAAGAAGAGTACTCCATTCGCCGCTATGCAAGCTGCTGAAGCTGCTGGCAAAGCTGCTTATGAACAAGGTATTCGCCAAGTCGACGTTGACGTCAAAGGTCCAGGCCCAGGTCGTGAAGGTGCAATTCGTTCCCTCGCAGTCGCAGGCTTACAAGTCTTAAGCATCGTCGATTCCACTCCAATCCCACATAATGGTTGCCGCCCACCAAAGAAACCAAGAGGCTAATTAATTAGGAGGTATCAAATTTATGAAAATTGCAAATCCATTTGAAAGATTTGGTATTACTCAAGCCGACTATGATGGTAATGAAAACTATGGTCGCTTTGTAATCGAACCATTAGAAAGAGGTTTCGGTCTCACATTAGGCAATGCCTTACGTAGAGTCTTATTATCCTCTTTACCAGGCGCATCCATCTATGCCGTTGAAATTGAGGGTGCTCGTCATGAATTTACCGCCCTTCCAGGCGTCGAAGAAGATGTGACGACAATCATCTTAAATTTAAAAGATTTAGTTCTCCGCATTGATAGTGAAGATGCAGCGAACAAAAGATTAGAAATCAATGTCACTGGTCCAGCAGTTGTCAAAGCAAGCGATATCGTTTGCCCAACTGGTGTCGAAGTAGTGAATCCAGACTTAGTTATCGCTAACGTCACAGAAAGCGGTTCCTTACACATGGTTCTCCATGCTCGTAATGGCCGTGGTTATGTCACTGGTGAACAAAACAAAGTCTTACACCCATCACTCCAATTAGGTACCATCTGTACAGATAGTAACTATTCCCCTGTTAAGAAAGCCAATTATATCGTTGACGGCACACGTGTCGGTCACGATTCCCGTTTCGATAGCTTAACAATCGAAGTTTGGACCAATGGTTCAATCCTTCCACAAGAAGCTCTCGCAATGGCGGCTAAAATCTTAATTGACCACTTCGCAAAATTCCTCGATGTCGCTGAAATCGCTCGCGATATCAACATCGAAAAAGATGTCGTCCAAGTGGAAGAAAACAAATATGAGAACTTCATTATTGAAGAACTCGACTTATCTGTCCGTTCTTATAACTGTTTAAAGAGAGCTGGCGTTGCCACTGTCTTAGAACTCACAGAAAAAACCGAAGAAGAAATGATGAAAGTCAAAAACCTTGGTAAAAAATCTCTTAAAGAAATTAAAGAGAAACTCGCGGCTTATGGCTTATCATTCAAAGATTTTGAATAAGGAGGCCCATCAACATGCCAGCACAAGGTAGAAAAAATGTTCACGGTAAAACCGGCGTTAGATTCAAAGCCGCTTATACTAAGAGCAAATACGAAAACATGCTCCGTAATGTCGTCACAGATTTAATCATTCATGGTTCTATCAAAGTGACTGCCGCAACAGCAAAAGATGTTATTAAAGAAGCTGATCGTTTAGTGACTTTAACTAAAAAAGAAGACGTCATGAACGCCAAACGTCAAGCTGCTGCTTTCGTCCGTAATATTGTTGCCGACGAAAAAACAGGCATCAGTGCATTAGATAAATTATTCAACGAAATCGGTCCTAAGATGAAAGATCGTAATGGTGGTTATACTAAACAATATAAATTAGAAAACCGCCGTGGAGATAATGCTCCAGTCGTCTTAGTTACCTGGGTTGACTAATCGGTTGCATTAAAAAACAAAAAGTCCTTTCACAACAAGGACTTTTTTAAATCTTTCCAAGATATAAAACTTTATTAAAAAAATAGAAAAAACTGATATTGTGTTATTTTTTTAGCTTTTGTATAATGTGGTTGCTTAAAAATATCGATTAATAAATAATGAAAGGATTTTTTATGAAAAAGAAAATTTTCAGCACATTAGTATTATTTGCATCATTAGCCCTTACAGCTTGTGGTGGCGGTAACGCTCAATCTTCTTCTCAAGCTCCATCAGAATGTAAGACACACAAGTGGGTTCAGGACACCACAAAAGAAAACGTTGCAGCAACATGTAAAACAGAAGGCATTAATTACCAAGTTTGTGAAAAATGTGGTGCTACTCAAGAAAAGACAGTCAAACAATTAGACCACGTCTATGATGAGGGTAAAGTTACAACACAAGCAACTTGTGCAACTCCAGGCGTTATGACCTATACTTGCACTCTTTGCCAAGACACAAAAACTGAACCAATCAACGCTGATCACCAATGGGGTGAAGCAACACCAGTTGCTGGTGGTGCAACAGAAGCAGCTTACAACCTCTTCACATGTTCAGCTTGTGGCACTGCCAAGAAGATTGAAATCGCTGCAGTCCAAGAAACAGGCAAATCCGCAATTGATGGTTCTTTAAAGGCTGATTCATCATTCCCAGGCTACATGAAATTAAGTGCCAATGGTAATTCAGTTACTTACACATTCAACACCACAGTCGGTGGCCAAGCCAAGATTTATATGCG
>JAKSVL010000007.1 GCA_024407995.1 Bacilli bacterium
AGAGGTGATAAATCGTGAGACAAAAAAACAAAAAGTCTCAGAATTAAAGAACTGTCTAGTCTCATATCTCAAAAGCAACGAAGACAAATATGTTCTCAATTCATTGGACAATGGCAACCCATATATCGTTAATTTCTCACTTAAAAATCGTAAAGCTAGTGTAGTAGTTGAAGCTTTATCTAATCGTGGCATTATGGTTTCATCTTTGTCGGCATGCCACAGTAAAAATGAAGATTATAGCTATGTCGTGTATGCGTTAAGCCATGATATGTGCTTATCTCATAATACAATAAGGGTGTCATTCTCTTGCGATAACACTCTTGAAGAAGTCAAACAACTCATCTCTTCCTTAGAGACTATTATTAAGGAGATTAAACAATGATTAATTATGATCACATCATGGTGAGATTCGGCGAATTATCCACCAAAGGTAAAAATAAAAAAGATTTTATCAATACTTTAGCAACCAATATTACTGGTGCACTAAAGGATTTTAAAGATCTAACTTTTGGGACAAGTTATGATCACATTTATGTTGGTCTAAATAATACGCCGTATCAGCCAGTTATAGAACGTTTACAAGATGTCTCAGGTATTTATGCCCTTTCATTAGTTTATCGCTCAGAAAAGGATCTTAACGCAATTAAAGAAAATGCTTTAGCGTTAATTAAAGAGGAAGAAGGTAAGACCTTTAAAGTTAAAACCAAAAGAGGTGATAAATCATATCCACTCATCTCTGATGAGATTACTCGTGCGGTTGCTGGTCATATTTTAAGAAATACAGATGATCTCAAAGTCGATGTCCATAATCCTGACATTCTCTTGTCTATCGAAGTGAGATATGAGGCTGCTTATATTTTCACCAAAACTGTTTTGGGCGCAGGTGGCTATCCTTTGGGAGTGGGTGGCAAAACCATGCATATGCTTTCCGGTGGTATCGATTCTCCTGTCGCAGCATATTTAATGATGAAAAGAGGAGTGAGCATCGAATGCATCCACTTCGCTTCACCGCCATATACCCAGATGGGCGTTATCTATAAACTCGAAGATCTTTTAAAGACGCTTAATCATTATCAACCAAGAATTAGACTTCACATCATTCCTTTTACTAAAATACAAGAAGCCATTTATGATAATGCGCCTGAATGCTATTGCATTACTTTAATGAGAAGAATGATGTTCCGTTTAGCAGACGCTTTAGCTAAACGAAGAAGATGCCCAGTTATTAGTAGTGGCGAATCAATCGGTCAAGTGGCTAGCCAAACAATTCAATCCATGCATGTGATTAATGCTGTGACTAATACGCCTGTCATTCGTCCGTTAGCGACTACCGACAAGGTTGAAATCATCAAAATTAGCAAAAAGATCGGAACTTACGACATTTCCATTAGACCATATGAAGATTGTTGCACGATTTTTACTCCAAAAGCTCCTAAGACTATGCCTCATCTCGATGAAGTAGAAGCCTTGGAAAAGAAATGGGACTATGAGTCTTTAATAAAAGAAGCCCTCGCTAATGTTGAAGTGAAAATTATTACATCAGAAGAAAATAAAGAAGAATTTCTCTAAAAGAACAAACATGCCAAAATGGTGTGTTTTTTCTCTTTTATAGAATAAAGTGATATAATGTAAGGCGTATGATTAAGAAAAATCTCGCCAACTTCATTACCTTGATTCGCATATTTGGGGCGATAGCAATCATCTTTCTAGAGCCTCTATCATTGCCATTCTTTATCGTCTATGGTGTGTGTGGTTTTAGTGATGCAATCGATGGATTTGTGGCCAGAAAGCTTGGTTCCGCTTCATCTTTTGGCGCAGCTTTAGACAGCTTTAGCGATTTGTTATTCTATGGTGTGATGGCGGCTAAAATTTTCCCAACATTACAAAGACTTCTCACTGTTTTCCAATGGGTTATTATTGCAGTGCCAACAGCGTTACATTTGATTGCCTACATCATTTGTATGATTAAATTTGGTAAATTTAGTTCCATTCATACTTATGCTAATAAGGTTCTAGGTGCGCTTGTTTATGCTTATCCATTCTTCTTTATTGGCGAAATTAACCTGCTGTATAGTTTATATATGTATATCGGTGGTGTATTTGCCTTATATAGTTCAGTCGAAACGAATCTTATTCATATTATCGCTCACCGATATGATGAAAGAAATAAATCTATTTTCTTAATTAAAAGAAATGAGGCCAAAGCCTTAGAAGAAAAATAGCAGATAATAAATACCTGCTGAATAAAAAAAAGAACTGCACGATGAAGCAGTTCTTTTTCATTTGCTTTAATTAAGCCTTTTTAGCGGTCTTCACTAAATCAGCGAAGGCTTTTGGATCATTGATGGCTAATTCAGATAACATCTTACGGTTGATGTTGATGTTAGCTTGCTTTAAACCAAACATGAATTTGCTATAGGAGATATCGTTTAATCTGCAAGCAGCGTTGATACGTCTGATCCATAATTTACGATAATCTCTTTTGATGTTTCTACGAGAGACGTACGCATAGCGTAAGCTGTGCATAACTTGTTCTTTCGCAGTCTTGAATAATAAGTGCTTGCTGCCGAAATAACCAGAGGCTCTTTTTAATAGAAGCCACTCCGCCTTTAACTCTTGCCATATTCTAGTGTCCTCCTTATTTGACGATGAGAAACTTAATTCTCTTGTAGTCTGTCTTGTGTAAGGTTGCAGACTTCATTAAGTGTCTCTTTTGCTTTGTGGTTTTGTGTGGGGCTAAATGTGAAACATAGGCGTGGTGTCTAACGACTTTGCCTGTGCCGGTAACTTTAATTCTTTTCATTAAAGCTCTTTTACTTTTCATTTTTGGCATAATACTATCCTCCTACTTCTTCTTTGGTGCGAGTATTGCATACATCCAGCGACCTTCCATAGCTGCTGGTTTTTCAATAATCGCGTAATCATTTAAGAGTTCGATAAACTTATCCATGACTTCTTGACCAACTTCGATATGGGTCATTTGTCTGCCGCGGAAGCGCACACCAACCTTAACTTTGTTACCTGCTTCTAAAAATTTAGAAGCTGCTCTCGCTTTAGTTTCCATATCATGTCCACCAATTTGAGGGGTTAGTTGGACTTCTTTTACTTCAACAACGTGTTGATTCTTTTTAGCCTCTTTGGCTTTCTTTTGCTGTTCAAAACGATATTTGCTGTAATTAATAATTTTGCAGACTGGTGGTTTGGCACCTGGCGCAACACAGAGTAGATCTAAGTCATACTCATTGGCCTTGAATTGTGCTTCACGTGAAGACATAGTACCAATTTGTTCACCATTAGGTCCAATTACTAATACTTCTGGAAAACGGATGTTTTCATTCACCAAATCTTTGTTTTGATTGCCTTTGCTTTTGTTTAATGCGGCATTATGATTGTCTACGATAAGTATCAACCCCTTTCGAATAAAAAACGGATGCATCTTGCACCCGTTAACATTCTTAGCCCATAAGAAGTAGCGTTAGCCAACTAATATTTATCAGTCTGGCGAGAAGCGGGTGCCTCTGCTTTCTACGTTTTTGCGTTAAGATATTATCATTATTAATATAATGTGTCAATTACTATTTATTGCTTTCTGGCTTAAAGATGGTTTTGTTTTGAATTTCATCTTTAACTAGTCTCACAAAGTCTGCAATTGAGACATTAATTTGTTCTTGAACGCCGAATCGACGATAAGTCACAGTTTTGTTGTCTCTTTCTTGATCGCCGATAACTAGAGTGAATGGTACTTTGCGCATCTGACTGCTTCTCATGCGATAGCCAAGCTTTTCATTTGAATCATCGAGTTCAACACGTAAGCCAGCCTCTTTGAACTCTTTCAAAAGTTCTTGAGCGTATTCTAGATGATAAGCATTATTGACTGGCAAAATGTTGATTTGAAGTGGGGCAAGCCAAACTGGGAAAGCGCCACCAAAGTGTTCGATGATAATACCCATGAATCTCTCGACACTGCCTAAGCATGCTCTGTGAAGCATAATTGGACGTTTCTTTTCGCCATCGCTGTCAATATAGAAACAATCAAATCTTTCTGGTAAGTTCATATCGAGCTGAATAGTGCCACATTGCCAAATTCTGCCCATACTATCTTTGAGTTTGAAGTCAAGTTTTGGACCATAGAATGCGCCATCACCTGGATTAATCTTTAATTCATGTCCGCTGGCGAGGCATGCTTCTTGCAAAATAGCTTCAGATCTATTCCAAATATCTATGCTACCAATATAACCTTCTTCTGGTCTTGTTGATAAGACGATATAATAGTCCAATCCAAAGATGTCATAGACTTCATCGTATAACTTTAAGATGCTCTTGATTTCATCTTCTAATTGGTCTTCACGGCAGAACATGTGAGCATCATCTTGCGTGAAAGCTCTTACTCTGAATAAACCATTAAGTGCGCCACTAGCTTCATGACGATGGACATGGCCGAGTTCGGCTAAACGCACTGGTAAATCTTTATATGAATGTAAAGAGTTCTTGTAGACCAAAATACTACCAGGGCAGTTCATTGGTTTAATCGCGAAATCTTTGTCGTCGATTTTAGTGGTGTACATGTTGTCTTTGTAGTGATCCCAGTGGCCAGAAATTTCCCAAAGCTCACGGGAAAGAATCATTGGAGATTTAATTTCGACATAGCCATAACGAGCGTGAATCTTTTTCCAGAAATCTTCGATTTCATTTCTCACAATCATGCCGTTAGGAAGCCAGAATGGGAAACCTGGACCATATTCACTAATGAGGAACAAACCCAATTGTTTGCCTAATAAGCGGTGGTCTCTTTTCTTTCTTTCTTCAATTAAGTCTAAATAATTCTTAAGGTCATCTGCATTGAACCAAGATGTACCATAAATTCTTGTTAATTGTTTGTTTTTGCTGTTTCCACGCCAGTAGGCGCCAGCTAAAGATAAAAGCTTAAATTGTTTAATTAAACCAGTGGACATAATGTGTGGGCCACGGCATAAATCAACAAAGTTACCTTGACTAAAAATAGTGATATCTTCATTAATTTCATTAATGAGTTCAAGCTTATAAGGATTATCTTTGAAGATTTCAAGAGCTTCTTCTTTGCTCACTAATTTTCTTTCAATTCTTAAGTCCTTGCTAGCAATTTCTTTCATTTTCTTTTCAATGGCAGGTAAGTCTTCTTCGACTAAAATTTTGTCACCGAAATCAATGTCGTAATAGAAGCCATTTTCAATGGCAGGACCATAACCAAATTGTGCATTTGGATAAAGTTCTTTAATAGCTTGTGCTAATAAATGAGATGTTGAGTGATTTAAGACTTCTAAAGCCTCTGGCGCACTCTTTTCAATTTCAATAATTGAGCCATCGTGTTGTTGTACTTTCATAAATGTTTTTCTCCTCCACAATACAGTAGTGGGCTTATTTTGCCTTTCAATTTAAATAATTTAAATTATTGCAACATGTCGATTAAGTCTCTTAATCCATGTGTGTGCCTGTGTTTCATTTCAACAGCTTCGTTGATGTCGTAGTCGACGATTTCATTGTTCTTAACTCCAACAATACGAGAAGCCGGTTGTTTGACTAATATGTCAATTGCTCTTGAGCCAAGTCTAGCGGCCAAGATTCTATCGTGAGCGGTTGGTGAACCACCTCTTTGCAATCTGCCAAGAACTTCTGTTCTTGTATCAAATCCTGTTTCTGTGGCGATTTTAGAGGCTAGTTCATTGATATCTAATAAGTTTTCACTGACAATGATAATTGCGTGACTCTTATTTTGTGCTTTCATTTTACGAAGCTTTTTGAACAAAACTTCTTCTTTTAAAGGATGTTCAATGCAAATGACGCCTTCAGCACCTTCAGCTAAAGCTGCAAACATAGCTAAGTCTCCACATTCACGTCCCATAACTTCAATTAAGGAACATCTTTGATGTGAACCTGATGTATCTTTTAATTTATCGACACAATCGCAAATGGTATTTAATGCAGTGGTGAAACCAATAGTTTCATCTGTACTACCAACGTCATTATCGATGGTGGCAGGAATGCCGACAACAGTAACACCGTGTCTACTTAAAGCTTGTAGGCCTTTGAAAGTGCCATCTCCGCCAATGCCAATCAAAGCATCGATTTCAAAATCACTTAATTTTTCGGCTGCTTGTGCAACCACTTCATCTTGTTTGAATTCTGGTAAGCGTGCGCTTCTAATAATTGTGCCGCCGCGATTAATAATATCTTGTGTAAAGTCTTTGTTAACTTGTTGGATTTCACCTTCGACCAAACCACGTAAGCCATCATAGACGACATACATCTCTTTGCCTTGATATAAACCAGCACGAATGCAAGCACGTAAACAAGCATTCATACCTGGGGCGTCACCGCCACTAGTTAATATCGCAATCTTTCTAATCATAGGTTTCCCTCCTTAATAATTTAAATTATTACGCAAACATTATACACGCTTTTGTTATTTGTGGTTTCTAAAAACAATCTTTTCCACAAATTTTAGTGTGGATAACTCGGTGTTTTTGGCGATTTTCGCTGTTATTTATATTATATATAAATGTTATTAATGCAGTTGTGGATAACTTTTTGCTAAAAAATGTGTATATCTTTTTTATTTTACTTTGTTTTTTCTACATGTAATAATGCACTCACTGATTATGAAAGTTTTAGCGAACCAAGATTTCCTAGAAGTTAGATTAGCCTCGTTGATTGCTGACTACGATCGCGACACTTTGAGCAATCTTTATCAACCAATGATTGGCTTTGAAGCCTTAGCCCTTTATATGACTCTTTGGAGTGAGGCAAATAATGAGAGAGTGTCTCCTTTATGTACTCACGAGCAAATATTCTTGAGAATGCGCATCCCAGCGGGAGCGTATGTTGAAGCCAGAAAGTACCTTGAAGCAACTGGTTTGCTTAAAACATTCGTGTCCAAAGGACAAGATTTCAAAATCTATCATTATGAACTCTATGCCCCTAAATCACCACGTGGTTTCTTTGATGATGCATTACTCTATGGCATGCTCATTAAAAGTATTGGAGAAACTAACGCTAATCGGCTGAAAAATATTTATCTCGTCGAACCAAAACATGATTATGGAGAAGAGATAACCACCAAGTTCATGGAGATGTTCCACCCTGAGTTTAATGACCACGCCTTCCTTGAAGCCGCTAATGGAGATAGCACAGTTAAAGGACGCAATAGTGGCAAAATTAAAGGACAATTTTCTTATGAACAATTCTTCGAATTCTTAAGTACTATTTCCCAAATTAAAGATAGTGCTTTCAACAAAACCGAGATGAAAGAAATTGAACGTCTTGCGACATTAAATGGAGTTAATGAAGAAGAAACAGCGAAACTCGTTAACCAACTCTATGATGCTGACAAGAAAAAAGGTGAAAGAATTGATTTCGATAAACTTGCTAAAACGATGCAAGAAAAGACTGATTATAAATATCGTTCGAAAGCAAGAAACGACCAAAACGAACCAAATATTGTGACTGGCGCTACTGATCTTGCAAAGAAAATTAGGCTTATGGAAATGAAATCACCAAAAGACTATCTATCTTACTTGCAAGGCGGAACAAAGCCTGCTTCAGCAGACCTCAAAGTCATCAATGACTTAAGTAAGAATTATCACTTACCAAATCCAGTCATCAATGCTGTAGTGGATTACGTTTTATACAAGGCTGATAACGTCTTAAGCCGTCCTTATGCGGAAAAAGTTGCGGTCTCACTCGTGAGGGAAAACATTCTTACCGCAGTTGATGCGATGAATTATTTGAAAAAAGTTGACAAAAAATCTCGCAATAAGAAAGTAAATAAAACATTTATTAAAGTTTTAGAAACAGAAAAGAAAGATTCTGATATCACTAACAAAGATTGGGAAATGGACTGGGATCGTATCCTAGATGAAATAAATGGAGGTAACGATGGTGGAAAAGCTTAAAGTTAAAAACATGAATGTCCAAAGTGATGATGTTCTCATCGAACAAATGAAAGAGGCATTGCACGCCTGTCCAAGTGCGATGAAGTTTTTGCGTGATCAAGGAATGAATGATGAGGTAATGGAACAGAATATCACAAAAATCTATGATTTTGTGAGAGATGTCAATTATTGTCGCAAGTGCCCAGGTATTAAACAATGCAAAAAGGATAACGCGTATGTAATTTCAAAAGTTACTTATTCTTATGGGGTAGTGGAAAATCAATTAATTCCATGCCCAGAAATTTTAAAACGTGTTACTTTTGAAAGACAGTTCTTGGTCAAAGACTTCAGTGATGAGTGGCTTGATGTGGTCATGGGCGATATTGATAAATCAAAAGAGAAAACCGCAGCCATGGAAAACTACATGAAGTATTTAAGAAATGAAGAATACCATTGGTTATATTTAACAGGCGGTATTGGTTCTGGAAAATCATACTTTGCCGCAGCGATGTCTATAGATTTAGCTAAACGTGACCTTAAGGGAAAATGCCCAATTTGTTTTATCAACGCTTCAAAAAGATTTCTTGAACTAAGTGATTTGAATAAACAAAAGAGTGATGAATTTAAAAAGAAACTAGAACTATACAGCACAGTACCAGTTCTTGTTATTGATGATTTTGGTCACGAATTTAAAAATGATTTTATTAGAGATGCAATTGTTAACGAAATTATCTCAACACGTTGCAACAAAAAATTGTTAACAATTTTCACAAGTAACTTCTCTTTAGATGAAATTGAAGTTCTTTACAGTACAACAAATGCTGGGGCAATTATGGCCAAACAAATTGTAAGAACAATCAGAGCGATGTGCAAAAACGAAATCAATTTAGGCGATCTAAAAATTTATTAATAATTGAGTATGTCTTGTTTGCTAGAGAAGACAGATCCTCATTATTATAGATGATAAAATCGAGTTCATCTCGGTGTTCATCAAAATAATTATTTACATCATTTATGCGCTTCAAAAAAGCGCTTTTTTCTTTATCTCTAAGCTGTAATCTTTCTAACTGAATCGATTCGTCTACATCAACGCCAATAATTGCATCAAACATATTTTCCATATGAGCCTTGAAAAGTAATGGCACTTCGCAAACTAATAGATTGCTCTTAGAGTTTTTGAATTCGCTTTCTATTTCTTTTTTGACTAATGGATGAATAAGTTTTTCTAAGTATCCAATGTCACTAGATTTAACCTTCAAATGCTTTCTTAGCGCATTAACAAAATTATCTTCAGGTTCGATTTTTAATTTGCGATAAATTTTGTCTTGTATTTCTTTTCTTTGATAGAGTTTATGAACAATCTCATCTGATGACAAACATAAGTATCCAGCTCTCTTGAACACCTCTAAAACTGCGCTTTTTCCGGATGCAATTTTGCCGACGATAGCGACTTTTAAAGGCGCTCCACGCTTGGTTTGACAATGAGGACAGAAGGTTGTTCCGCGTCCATTTACCTTAATAAAACGCATATTTGTGTGACATGAGACACACTTTTGACCATTTTTGCCATATGCTTTCAACGATGTTTGAAAATTGCCGTTAATATCTTTTCCTGGGTGATAACTCTTGATTGTAGAGCCACCGGCATCAATAGCTTCAGAGAGAATTCTTTTTGATTCATTGATAATAGTTTCCCATTCTTTCTTAGTAATCAATTTGGTTGGTGTCAACGGATGGATCTTACTAGCAAACAAAACTTCATCGACATAGATGTTGCCTAAGCCAGTGATTATTTCTTGGCTCAATAAAGCAGTCTTGATAGGCGTTGAGACTTTTTTGACTTTGTGTAATATTATTTCGACATCATTTACATCAAATGGTTCAGGCCCAAGTTTTGCTATTTCTCTTTCATTTTTATAACTTGTCTCATTACTCATTATCATGCGACCAAATGAGCGAGAGTCGTCATAACATAATTTATGGCCATTATCTAAATGAAAAACAACACGAGCATATTTTGTGTTTGCTTCGTTTTCTAATAGTTCTATGTATTTTCCTTCCATTCTTAAATGAGAGATTAGTATTTTACTATTTGTTAAATGGAAAATTAGAAATTTTCCTATTCGTGAAATGCTTTTAAACGTTTCGTTTTGGTAATAGTAAATAAAAGCCTCAGTTTGATTGTTGACAATACTTGCTCTTAAAACTTCAATCTTTGTGATTGTGCGATCTTTGACAATAGGGGTAAGAACTTTCTTAACCGTCTCAACTTCAGGTAATTCTGGCATATAAGCTCCTATTTAGCACTATACCAATCGTGACCAAAACCGCCATCAACTAGTAGTGGTACATCGATATTTAAGGCATTTTCCATAATATCTTTAATTAATTTGTAAGCTTGTTCTTTTTCATTTTTAGGAACGCGGAATATTAGTTCATCGTGGATTTGTAATATCATTTTTGTTTCAAGCTTATTGTCGATAAGGGCTTGATGAACTTTGTTCATTGCTAATTTAATTAAGTCTGCTGCTGTTCCTTGCACAGGCGCGTTCATTGCTGCACGTTTGGCGTACTCTCTAACCTGGTAGTTGGAAACGTGTAATTCACGCAGATAACGCCTTCTTCCGAGAAGGGTTGAAACATAGCCATCTTTCAAAGCATTACTAATAATTTGCTGAAAGAATATAGCGACTTCAGGGAAAGAAGAATAGAAAGAATTAATAATTTCTTTTGCTTCTTTTGGCGAGATTTCGAGTTGTTCGGCTAAACCCCAGTCTGAGATGCCATAAACAATACCAAAATTAACAGTTTTTGCTCTTCTTCTTTGCAAAGAAGTTGGCTCTCCTTGAAGGTTAAATAGTCTCTTAGCAGTAGCTGCGTGAATATCTTCGTTAGAAAGGAAGATGTCTTTTAATGACTGACAATTAGAAAGTGATGCTAACACACGAAGTTCTATTTGCGAATAATCGAGAGATAAAATTTCATAGTTATCATCATCGTAGTAGAAGGCCTTTCTGATTTGTTTTCCTTCTTCATCTCTAACCGAGATATTTTGTAAGTTCGGTTCTGAGCTTGATAAACGACCAGTAGTGGTCAAGGCTTGATTGAATTTTGCGTGAATTTTCCCATCTTGATGAATGTGATTCTTTAAACCTTCTACATAAGTGGTTAGTAGCTTAAAATATTTACGATATTCCAATATTTTTCCAATGATTGGATGTTCGTTTTGGATTTCTTTAAGTGAGTCAACTGAAGTAGACAACTTTTTATTAGAAGATAGACCTAATTTATTGAATAAAATTTCACCGATTTGTTTAGGAGATGCTAAATTAAAAGACTCACCTGCTAAGGCGTATATTTCTTCTGATAATTCGTTAATTTTCTTTTTATATTCTTCACCAAAATCATCCAGAATTTTTGCATCGATTGGGAATCCTTCAATTTCCATATCTGCTAGTGTATCAACTAAAGGAATTTCTAATTCGTTATATAGTTTTAATGTTGAGATTTTTTCTAAATCATCACTCACTTTATTATATAAAAGCAAGGAAAAATAAGCGATTTTCCCGGTTTTTTCTATATCTTCTTGGCTAAATAAAGACAAGCTATCAGAGCTAGATAAAATATCGATACCAAATAAATTCATTACTACTTCTACATCATTTTTTAGCGAACTATCTAATAAATATGAGGCAATCAATAGATCAAAATATAGGCCATTAATTTCAATATTATTTTTTGCTAAAGCAACTTTAATCGCCTTATAATCAAAGCAATATTTTTTCACATCCTTATCTTTTAAAAGACTCAAAGCAACCGAATCTTTTTTTAGATCTTCAAATGAGATGTAATAAGTTTTATTTTTGGTGGAAAAAGATAAACCATATATTAAACCTAACGAGTAATTATCATCTTCATAATCTACGGCTATACCAATTTCTTTTTCATCTTTAATATCTTGTAAATTTGTCACTTTTTGGACAGTAATTTTGGCCTCTTTTAAATCAGCAATCTTCCATTTTTGTACAAGTTTACTCATAAATTGTTTGAGACCATATTTTTGACAGAAATCACTTATAGAGGCAAATTCATATCCTTGATAAATTGTGTCATCTACGGTGAATGGAAGAGGTACATCCGTCTTGATGATTGCTAAATCACGAGATAATCTTCCCATTTCTTGATCGGCTATTAATGCTTCGCCAACTTTGCCTTTGATTTCACTTGCGTGGGCAATAATGTTGTCGAAATCATTGTATTCTTGTATGAGCTTAACTGCGGTTTTTTCTCCTATTCCTTTAATACCAGGTAGGTTATCACTTGTGTCGCCTCTTAACCCTTTATAATCAATAATTTGTAATGGTGCAAAACCATAAGTTTCCACGACCATTTCTGGGGTCATTGGGACAACATCTGAAAGGCCTTTCCTAATGATGTTGACGGTAACCTTATCATCTACTAACTGTAAGAAATCACGATCGGATGTATAAATGACTACTTTGTCGCCTTCTTTTGCTGCAAGTTTAGCGACAGTTCCAGCGATATCATCGCCTTCAAATCCTTCTTCTTCAAATTGGAAAATGTTTAACGCTCTTAAAAAATCACGAGCAATTGGAAATTGAGTTACCAATTCTTCTGGAGTTGGCTTTCTATTTGCTTTATATGCTCCTAATTGTTCCTTACGGAATGTTTGTTTACCAGCATCGAACGCTACCATGATTTTTTCGCCTTCTTTTAAGTCAGCGAGAATCTTGTTAATCATGTTTGAGAAAGCAAAAATAGCATTAGTTGGAATACCATCTTTATTGCGCATAATTTCCACGCCTGGATAAGCTGTGGCGAAATAGGCTCTAAATAATAATGAGTTGCCATCAATGATTGTAATTTTTGCCATATTATTCTTCCTCTAATGGTTCGATTTGATTACAAATGTAATCAATGTTATTGTTTCTTCTTTCTTGTTTGACACTTGCAATGATTAGTTTGTTCTTTTCTAATAGTGTGATACTTTTAACGTATTCATCGCTAAATACTGTTAATTCTAGATCATCTGTTTCATCAACAATCTTCACAAACGCCATTGTGCCACCTTTCTTAGTGGTGATAGTTTTTACGCTTCTTACTAAGCCTGCAATTTTACTCATGCTCTTTTCTTTAGCATCGCTAATTGAATCAACTTGCTTAGCGCGTAATATATCGGCTTTATAGTGGAGCGGATTGTTTGAAAGCATGATGCCAAGGACATCATATTCTTTATCTAAATTTTCGATTGGATCATCGAAATCCTCAACGAGATATGGTTTTATTAAATTTGAAACGCCTAAGTCTAATTGCCCATCTTCTCTGTAACAAAGTTCAGCATATTGTAATGCACTTTTAATGCTTGCTCTAAATGAAGCACGATTCGTTGCGAAAACATCAAAACAACCAGCATCAATTAGTTTGCTAATTTGTGTCTCTGTAATCTTATAACCATACATTCTTGAGACAAAGTCGAAAAAGTCTTTAAATAGGCCGTTTTCTCTCTCGCTAATTATGTTATTAATCAAGAGTTCATTAATCCCATGAATTTCGCTTAATGGATATAGTAGCGAGCCGTTTTGGATGATAAATTCTTTTTTAGAATAGTTTATATTTGGAGAAATGATTGCAATATTACGCTTTTTAAGTTCACTCACATACTCGTTAAATTTTGTATCATTTGATGAAGTTGTCTCAAGGATGGCGGCATAGAATTCTAAAGGATAGTGGGCTTTTAAATAAGCCATTGAACAAGCGATTGTTGAATAGCCAACAGAGTGAGACTTGTTGAAACCATAATCCGCAAATTTTTCGATGAGACTGAATACTTTTGCAGCGGTTTTTTCATCGTGTCCATTTTGAACTGCTCTAGAAATGAAGGTATCTCTATTGCTTGCCATTTCTTCTTTCTTTTTCTTGCTTATCACACGACGGAACATATCTGCTTCGCCCATTGTATAATTAGCAAAAGAAGTAGCGATTTGGTTAATTTGCTCTTGATATATGATGACACCATATGTCGATTCTAAAACAGGCTCTAATGAAGGATCGTCATAAATAATAGGGACTTTTCCAGCTTTGCGATTGGCGTATATCTTAATCGAATCCATAGGGCCTGGTCTAAATAACGCTAATAGAGCAACAATATCGTTAAAACAACTTGGCTTGAGAATGTTGATTGCATGCCTCATACCAGAACTTTCAATTTGGAAAATACCCATGGTTTGACCGCTACTGATTAAGTCAAAAACTTCTTTTCCTTCAAATGGAAGATTTTGCTTATCAAGTTTGGCATCTGGATAATGTTCATTAATTAAATCAACGCAGCGTGAGATAGTGGTGAGGTTTCGTAAACCTAAAAAGTCCATTTTTAAGAAGCCTTGTTCTTCTAAACAACCCATCTCGTATTGCGAAATGTAATGGCCGACAAAATCGGTAGAAACTGGTAAGGCATTCTCCAAAGGAGAATTATTTAAAATAATACCAGCTGCGTGTAAACCACTTTGCCTAATTAAGCCTTCAATTTTGCTTGCTAGTGAGACAATCTCTAAAAAGTATTTATCACTATCAACTAACTGTTTGAATTCTGGCAGGGTTTTATATGCTTCCCTTAATGAGATATTGTTTCTAGACAAGCGCTTGGATAATAAATCAATGTGATTGGTTGGAAAACCATAAACTCGCCCAATGTCTCTCAAGGATTGTTTTGCTTGAATGGTTTGAAATGTCACAATATTAGCAACTCTTTCATTGCCATATTTCTCACGCATGTAGTCGATCATTTCATCACGCTTGATATCCATAAAGTCGATATCGATATCAGGCATAGTTTTACGGAATGGATTTAAAAATCTTTCAAATTGAAGGCCGTATTTCAACGGATCAATTTGCGTGATGTTAAGCAAATATGAAACCAAACTACCAGAAGCGCTTCCACGTCCGGCACCAACTAAAATTCCTTGATTTTTAGCATAGCTAACATAGTCTTGAACGATTAAAAAGTAATTTGCATAGCCTAATGAAATGATTATTTCAAGCTCGTAGTTCAAACGCGAAACATATAGTTCGTTGTTTTCTAAGCCTAATTTCTTTAATGCTTCAAAGCAGTTGTTTCTAAGGGTTTGTTCACTATTTTCTACAGGATAGCAAAGAGATTCGCCTCTTTTCTGGTGAAAATTAAAGTCTGATTTTTCTATTAGTGCTTTGGTATTGTTTATTTCAGCTTTTGTATAAATCTTTTCATAGTTTGCGATACTCATGAAATACTCTTGACCTTCCATTTTTTTCTCGGTCAAAGTACTGTCATTAGCAATTGCTTCAGCGATTTTTAAAACAATAGCATCATCTTTGTTTTGATAACGAATTTTTGGAAAAGCGATACAATCATAGACATGTTCATTGGCGAATTTTCTAATGCTATTTGCATAAGCAACATCATCTTTTTTTATTACTTCTATACCGAGATAGAAGCCATTTTTAAACATGACGGAATATTTTTGTAAATAGTGGGCAAATGATGAATCTTGCGCTTCGAATAATTGTCTAAATTTTCCATCGCGTGTTTCGATAATGCCAATTAATCCATCGGTTTTATTCTTAAATACTTCAAGTGTTAGTGTTTCTTTTTGGATAGCGGTGGATAGTTCAATTAAATGATGATACCCATCTTCGCTAATAGCGTAGACACAGAAAGTGTCATCATCAAGATGAATTTCTAGACCCAATAAAAATGGTTTTGAAATATTTTCAGCAGCCTTTACAAAAGAAGGCGCACCATATAAGACACCGTTATCGCATAATCCCAATCCGAAATAATCATTCTTCTTTACTCCGGCTTGAATTTTTTCCATGGTCAAACCGCTTTGCAAAAAAGAATAACAGGAAACGATACGTAGTGGGACGAAATCATTCAGACAATTACTATAGCGATAAATGCATCAAATATAAAGAAAAAAGGTACTCAATGAGCACCTTTATCACTTATCTGAACAACTTGTCTAAGTCTTCTATAAATTCAGGCAAGAGATCCAAGTTTTTAATTTTAGCACCGCTGGCTTGAGCGTGGCCTCCACCTTCCCATTTAGCAGCGATTTCATTAATTGGCGTGCCTTTACTTCTAATTGAGACTCTCCAACAATGGTCTTTTGAGTCCTCAGAAATCGAACACCAAGCGTTGATACCTTCAATGTTAGAAAATAGGTTAACATTTTCTTTGCCGCGTTCTGTGGTGATGTTAAGTTCTTTTTGGATCGCATCATCCAAGACATAATAAGCAACGCCATGTTCTGAAACACTAAAGTGATTCAAAATGTAAGCTGTAACTTTCAAATCATCAATCTTTTTTTGATACATTCTACCGTAAATGTCGCTTAAATTAATTCCTGTTGAAACCAAGTAAGAAGCAGTAACAAAAGTCGCTTCTGATGTTGATGAATATTGGAATCTTCCTGAGTCACCAGCGATTCCTGAATATAAGTAAGCAGCAGCTTCTTTGCTTAAGACATAATTACCTTTAAAGGAAAGAAGAACATCTGTAATAATTTCTGCGGCAGCACAGGCGTCTGTTCTCACTAGTGAGATCTTACCGAATTTTTCTACTTCAGGATGATGGTCAATTTTAATTTTAAATTTCGCTTTTTTAAAGCGTGGATCCGCTACACGTGATGTGTTGGCGCAATCAACGATGATGGCCATAAATGGTTCTTGGAACCAAGATTCGTTTAAACGATCCATTTCAGGATATAAACGTGGGGTGAATACAACATGGTTGTCACCCAGTACACGAACTTCTTTGTTTGGGAAATTATCTTTAATCCAAGTCGCCAAGCCCATTTGTGAACCAAGAGCATCAAAGTCTGGCTTTTCATGACGGAAAATAGCGATTCTATCATAGCGTTTAATGGCGCTTAAAATGCGTGAAATTTCTTTTTTATTAGGCGCTAAAAAGTCAGCAATCGTTTGATTCAATTTCATTTTATTTACCTACGATGCACATATTGTATGCGTCATGTGCAATCATGACTTCTTCATCGGTTGGAATAATCGCAACTTTAATCTTACTTTCTGGTAGAGAAATAAGAGCTTCTTTACCGTGAATGCTCATATTTAATTCTTCATCAATTTTGACACCGAGTGCTTCTTCTAATAAGTGAGCAACATCGCGGCGTGTGCGTGGCTCGTTTTCACCAATGCCAGCGGAGAATATGATTAAGTCGCATCCGCCTAATCTAACGTAATATTGCCCGATGTAATCGGCAATACGACGATTGAAAATATTGTTTGCTAAAATAGCATGTTCATCGCCTTTTTCAACAGCCGTCAAAACATCTCTGGAATCGTTTGAAATACCATGAACAGCGAGGACACTAGAATTTTTATTAAACATTTGGTAGACTTCTTCAGCGCTCGTGCCAGTAACAGAAACAACATAATTGAAGACGCTTGGATCCATGTCGCCAGTGCGTGTACCCATCATGATGCCACCCAAAGGTGTTAATCCCATTGAAGTTGCAACACATTTGCCGTCTTTGATGGCGGTAATTGAAGCACCAGAACCGATGTGACAAGAAATAATGCGCGGATGTTCAATACCTGGTAAATATTTTAAGCCTTCTTGACTTAAATATTTGTGGCTTGTTCCATGAGCGCCGTATCTTCTAATGTCGTATTTTTCAGTCAATTCATAAGGAATAGGGAATGTATAATCTGCTGGAGACATTGTTTGGTGGAATGCAGTATCAAATGTTGCAATAGCAGGGCAATTTGGAAGAGCCTCTTTAAAAGCTTTAAAGCATGTTAAGTGGGCAGCATTGTGAAGTGGGGCAAGTGGAATTAATGATTGAATTTTTTGCTCAGTATCTTCGTCAAATAAAGCGGAGGCAGAGAAATATTTACCGCCTTGAACAATACGATGTCCAATCGCTTTGATTTCATTAAAATCTTTGATAATTCCTTTTTCAATGAAACTTTCGACCACTAATTTAGCAGCAACGCCATGATTTGGGAATGATGGTGTAGAGACATCTTTTTTATCTCCATATTTAATTGTAAAAATGCCATCTGGTAAACCAATTCTTTCGCAGTTTCCAGAACAAAGCACTTTTTCTTCAGGCATTTCATATAGTTTGAATTTTAATGAAGAACTACCTGAGTTTATTGTCATTACTTTAGCCATAATAATATCCTTTCAAAGTCATTAGTTATTATGTCATATCTTACGTTTTTCTTCAATTCATAAAATGAATTTTAGACTTGTCTCAAAAAAATAAGATTTTGAAAATTGAGAAAAGTTGATTTAGTAGGTTATTATTTTGTTTGAATTTGTGCTCTAATAATTGAAAATAGGCTAAAGCACACAATCTATGGTAGTATCAAAAATTAAAAAATACTTAACTTTATGGCTTTTTTATTTATAATAAACATTGGGTAAATTTATGGCATTTGGTTTATTATACGATTTCCTAAATGGTCAATGCATCGAAGCTCACAATTACTTCGGCGCTCATTTTTCTGAAAAAGATGGCCAATCAATTGTTACATTCCGCCTTTATGCTCCTATGGCGGATGACGTTTCCGTTATTGGAGAATGGAATAATTGGGATGCTACAAAAGACAAGATGAACAAAGTAGATATGTGTGGTGTTTGGGAAATTTCAATTCCTAATTTAAAAAACTACCAATGCTATAAGTTTCATTTTAAAAATGCCAAAGGTAAATATGTTGATAAAGTAGATCCATATGCTTTTTTCTCAGAACTAAGACCTGGGACTTGCTCTAGATTATTCGATATAAGAAATTTTGCTTGGCATGATGATTTTTGGCTTCGTTCTCGTTCTAGAAATTTTGATAAGCCAATGTCAATTTATGAGATGCATGTTGGCTCTTGGAAAGGATTGGCTGAAGATGGTCATATTCTTTCATATGAAGAAATAGCGGAATATTTGATTCCATATATAAAAGAAAATGGCTTTACTCATGTCGAGTTTATGCCATTAATTCAATATCCATTTGATGGTTCGTGGGGCTACCAAGGAACTGGATTTTTTTCCATCGATTCTCGCTACGGCAATCCATTCCAATTAATGTCTTTAGTAGATCGTTTACACCAAGCTGATATCGGTGTAATCGTTGACTTTGCCCCTGTTCATTTTGCCACGGATAAATGGGCTCTTGCCAAATATGATGGTAGTTGCTTATTTGAATATTCAAATAAATGGAGAGTTTCTCCTTGGGGAAGTTATCAATTCGATTTAGGGAAAGACCCTGTTCGTAGCTTTTTAATGAGCGCTATGAACTATTTTGCCGATTATTTCCATTTTGATGGTATAAGAGTAGACGCTGTCAGTAACATTATTTATTACAATGGCGATAGTTCCATCGGTGAAAACGATGGTGGCGTAGAATTTGTTAAACGTCTCAATTCCAAACTCCATATTGCTCATGATTCACTAATGATGATCGCAGAAGATAGCACAGCGTATGCTGGTACAACCAGACCGACTGAATATGGCGGTTTAGGCTTTGATTATAAGTGGGATTTAGGTTGGATGAATGATACTCTAAAGTATTATTCAAAAGACCCGATTCACAAGAAGTGGGAACATCACAATATCACATTCTCGATGGCCTATTTCTATAGTGATAATTTCATGCTTCCTTTTTCTCATGATGAGGTAGTTCATGGTAAAGGCACAATTATCAATAAGATGTGGGGCGATTATCAACAAAAGTTTGCTCTTATCCGTAACTTATATACTTACCAGTTCTCTCATCCTGGCAAAAAATTGAACTTCATGGGAAATGAATTAGCCTCATTTGATGAGTGGAATGAAAAGTGTTCCTTGCCTTGGATTCTTAAGACCTTTCCAGCACATGATAGTATTTCTCGTTTGATGCGTGATTTGAATCGTATTTACCAGTATGAAAAATCCATGTATTTTGAAGAGCATAATCCTAATCATTTCCGCTGGTTAATGGTAGATAATGCTAATGATAGTATTTATGCTTTCCAAAGAAGTGTTGGAGACGAAACACTTGTATTTGTTTTCAATATGACTCCAAATTATTACGAATCATATGGCATTCCACTTTGGCAGAGTGGTACTTACGAAGAAATATTTAACTCAGATAAAGATGTTTATGGTGGCGCCAACCAATATAATGGCTTGCCACTTGATAGTGAGCCGGGTAGTTTTGAAGGGCTTCCTGCCCACTTTAATATTAAGTTAGGTAGTTTTACTGCCTGTATTTTTAAAAAAATAAAATAAGGAGAATACTAGCATGTTTGAGAATAAACAATCATTTAAAGAAGAGTATGCTCGACGTCTTTTGGAAACATATGGTGTGTCTGTTCAATCATCACACATCACCGAAAGATATGCTGTTTTAGGTGAGATGGTGCGTGATTACGCAAACGTTGACTGGGGCAGGACTCATGATAAATCTCTTAAAGCTAAACAAAGAACGTTAATCTATTTTTCCATGGAATTTTTAATTGGTCGTCTTTTGATTAATAATCTACAAAACATGGGAATTTATGGAATAGTTAAAGAAGGTCTTGACGATTTTGGCATAGATATTAATGAATTAGAAGATCAAGAACCAGATGCTGGTTTAGGCAATGGTGGTCTTGGCCGATTAGCGGCGTGCTTTTTAGATAGCATTGCTTCTTTAGGCTATGTTGGTCATGGTAATTGCATTCGCTATGGTTATGGTTTTTTTCGTCAAAAAATTGTTAAAGGCAAACAAGCGGAATTACCAGATCAATGGCTGATTAACGGTAATGTTTGGGAAATTAGAAGAGCCAAATATGCAGTCGAAGTCAAATTCTATGGCACTCCTGAAACTTATATGAAACCTGATGGTAGCTACGCTATTCGTACCGTCCACACCCTTAATGTGCGTGCGGTCCCATACGATGTTCCTGTCGTTGGCTATCGTAATCACATTACAAATACATTACGTCTTTGGAATGCTGAACCATCTTCTCACCATTTGCCAAAGGATGTCTCGTTTAAAGAATATTGCAATGCTCTCGAAGAGCTTTGCCATGGATTATATCCAGATGATAGTACCGAAGAAGGACGTATTTTGCGTTTGAGACAACAATACTTCCTTGTCTCAGCGGGCTTGCAATCTACTCTCGCTTCTTATTATCGTCATTATGGTACCCTCGTTGGTATTCATAACTCCTACGTTTTCCAATTAAATGATACCCACCCAATTTTAGCAATTCCTGAAATGATGAGAATTATGATGGATGAATACGGTATGGGCTGGGATGAAGCATGGACAGAAGTGACACAGTCCATGGCATTCACTAATCATACTGTTATGCCTGAAGCTTTAGAAAAATGGCCTGTTAGATACGTGCAACAACTTATTCCACGTGTCTTTATGATTATTGAAGAAATCAATCGTCGCTTTGGCATTGAAATGAATGAAAATAACGTTCCTAATGACCAAAGATATCAAATGAGCATTATCAAAGATGGACAAATCCATATGTGCAACCTTGCCATTTATACTTGCTACAGTGTTAATGGTGTGGCGGCATTGCATACTCAAATCCTCAAAGATATTACCTTCAAAGATTTTTACTCATACATGCCAGAAAAGTTTAATAACAAAACCAATGGCGTGACTCATCGTCGTTGGTTACTAAACGCCAATCCAAAGCTCGCCAACTTAATTACTGAAAAAATCGGTGATAGTTGGATAATGGACATGGACAAGATTAAAGGGTTCGAACAATTTAAAGATGATGAAACTGTTCTGAGCAAACTCTCTGATATCAAACGAGATAACAAAATTGCTTTGGCAAAATACATAAAAGAACATAACAATATTGATGTTGATGTGGACTCAATTTTTGATGTTCAAATTAAGAGATTGCACGCTTATAAGCGTCAATTATTAAATGTTTTTCACATTATCTATCTCTATCAAAGAATGAAATCTGATCCAAACTTCAGAATTTATCCACACACTTACATTTTTGGTGCAAAAGCTGCCCCAAGTTACACTTATGCGAAAAAGATTATCGAACTTATTCTTGCGGTAGCAGAAGTTATTAATAATGATGAAGAAATTAATAAATACTTAAAAGTAGTGTTTATTGAAAACTATGGCGTTACTCTTGCAGAGTTAATTATTCCTGCAGCTGATGTTAGCGAACAAATTTCTACCGCTGGCAAAGAAGCAAGTGGCACCTCAAATATGAAATTAATGATGAATGGTGCAATTACTTTTGGCACTATGGATGGCGCAAATATTGAAATCGTTCAACGCGCTGGTGCTGAAAACGCTGTCATCTTTGGCAAAACTGCAGAAGAAGTGGAAAGACATTATGCGATGAACGACTACAACCCTTGGGATGTCTATAATAATGATTATCGTATTAAGGGAGTTATGGATTCTTTATTTAACGGCGAATGGTCTGGCTACCGTCATGATAGATTCACAATGATTTTTGATGAAATTATGAATAAACGCGATGAATATTTTATTCTCGCTGACTTCGATAGCTATCTCAAAGGTCAAGAAAAAATTCAAGAGTTATATCAAGATCGCAAAAAATGGAACAAAATGTGTTTGATGAATATTGCTAATTCTTCTTTCTTTACTAGCGATCGCACAATCAAGGGATACGCCGAAGAGATTTGGCATTTAACTCAGGTAAAATAATATGAAAATTGATCTTTCAAAATTATATATTAAGCAAGCTGAATTAGATAAACGCATTGCTGAAAATCATAACATTAGCTACGCTACAACCAGAAAAAGAAGAACTTTAGCCCTTCTTGTGGAAATTGGCGAATTTGCAAATGCAACACGTTGTTTTAAATATTGGTCAAACAAAAGTAGCGAACCACTAGACATTGTGCTTGATGAATATGTTGATGGTCTTCATTTTTTCTTATCGTTAGGCATCGATATCAATGTAAGCAAAAAGGCATACAATCACACAAAACATGCTGAAAATCTGACTGAGCAAATTTTAGAAGTGTATCGCTTAACCGCTATCTTTTTAAAGAAGCAAGATGAAAAAAGCTACATTAAAGCTTTTCAAGCTTCCATCAATATTACAACTCTATTAAAAGTTAGATGGTCAACCATTGAAAAAGCTTATTATAAAAAACTTGGTGAGAATTATTCACGCCAAGATAATAATTACTAGATTATTTTAGTCATTCAGTAAGGATTCGATTTCGTCTTCACTATAGACGGCGATTCCTTTTTCTTTTAAATATTCAGCTGTGACACCCATTCCTGGAATTGCTTTGTGCGTAAATGAGCCATCATATATTTCCTTGCTGCCACATGAAGGAGATTTATCTTTAAGAATGACCTTTTTGATTTTGAGAAATAAGCAAATATTGAAAGCAAGTTCTG
>JAKSVL010000008.1 GCA_024407995.1 Bacilli bacterium
TCAATCTTACTAATAATAGCTTCCTTGCCTTTGATCATTGTGTGGATATCGTATTGTTTACTACGTACAGTGAAGAATGTGGCATAGAACTCCAAAGGATAATAAATCTTAAAATAGCCCACTCTCACCGCCATTGTAACATATGCCACAGCGTGCCCTTTTGGGAATAAATATTGGATTTTATTACAAGATTCGATATAGAAATCTGGGACCTTTTTAGCCCTCATAATCTCTAAATATTCTTCTTTCAAGCCACGACCTTTACGAACATCTTCCATAATCATGAAGGCAATATTGCTTGGAATTTCTTTACTCATTAAATAAGTCATAATATCATCACGACATCCAATAACTTGTTGTAATGTTGCGGTTTTGTCTTTGATTAATTGATCAGCGTTACCATTCCACACACCAGTACCATGTGTTAGACCAGAAATAATAACTAAATCAGAGAAAGCATGTGGGCTAGTTTCTTCAAGAACACCACGGACGAATTCTGTATTGAATTCAGGGAGCAGTAACGCACCTGTTTTTGCGTTGGTGTAGTCGTGTTCCATACCTAGCGCTTTAGCAGAAGAGAACAACGAAAGAACTTTTTCATCATTCATTGGGATATCTTGAATTTTGACGCCTGTTAAGTCACACATCATTTTCAAGGCCATTGGGTCAACGTGACCTAAAAGGTCAAGTTTAAGAATTGTGTCGTGGATAGAATGGAAATCAAAGTGTGTTGTTTTCCAGTTACTATCAATATCATCTGCTGGATATTGAACAGGAGTAAAATCATATACTTCATGGTCAGAAGGAATAACAACAATACCACCTGGGTGCTGACCAGTTGTACGTTTGACATCCACGCAGCCAGATGCTAAATAGTGAATTTTTGCTTTTGGGTATGCTAATAATGCTTTAGCGATTTCTTCATCATTCATGCCCTGCGCTTTGAATGATCTTTCTAAGAAGCCACGGGCAAAACCAAAAGCAGTTTTCTCGGCAACTGTTTCAATAGTACCTGCTCTAAAGACGTTATTTTCACCAAGTAATACTTTAGTATAGTCGTGAGCGCGGCTTTGATAGTCACCTGGGAAGTTTAAGTCAATATCAGGAACTTTTTCAGCATTGAATCCTAAGAATGTTTCAAAAGGAATATCTTGACCATCGTGGACCATTTTTTCTCCACAGATTGGGCAAACCTTTTCAGGAAGGTCATAGCCAGAACGATATTGAGGTAATGTTTCTTTAGTCCATTCTAAGTGTTTACATTTTGGGCAGCGATAATGTGGTGGCAATGGATTTACTTCAGTAACGTTAGACATTGTCGCAACAAAAGATGAGCCAACGGAACCACGGGAACCAACAATGTAACCATCCTCATTAGCCTTTTTAATGATACGATGAGCGATGTAATAAATAACGGAATAACCATTAGAAATAATACCATTTAATTCTTTGTCTAAACGGTTTTGAATGAATTCAGGTAAAGGATCACCATATAGTTCATGCGCTTTTTTAAAGCACATGTCTCTTAAAATGTTATCGCAGTTTTCGATAGCAGGAGTATATAAGTGATCATTAGGAACAGGCATAATTGGTTCAATCATGTCTGCAATCATATTTGTATTAGTTACTGTCACTTCATAAGCTTTTTCTTCGCCTAAGAATGACATACATTTGAGCATTTCATCGGTTGAACGATAATGTTGATCTGGGTTTTCAAAAGCTGGAACACGGCTACGGGAATAAGGATTAAGTGGATGAGGTACACCGCCAATACCTTTAGCGGAAATATAGACATCTCTAAATACTTTGTGTTTTTTGGATAAATAGTGAACGTCACCGGTCGCACAGACTGGTTTGCCAACTTCATCAGCACATCTAACAATATCTTTAATATGGGTCAATAATTCTTCGTTATCCATTTCGCCCATATTGACTAAATATGAATAGTTTTCTAATGGTTGAATTTCGATGTAATCATAAAAACTAATGACATCTTTTAAAACATCATCGCCATAATACATTGCAGTCCTAAAGACCTCACCATTAAAGCAAGCGGAACCTAGAATAAGATTTTCTCTAAACTTCTCGATTTCTCGACGCGGAATCTTTGGTTCTTCCGCTAAATAGTCAATATGTGAATAGGAAACAAGTTTATATAAAGACTTGAGTCCTTCTTTATTCTTTGCTAAAGCAACAACGTGAGTTGGCCTAATGTGTTTCAATAATGTTGTTGGCGTTTCTAATTTTGCTAGTTCAGCATGAGTAAGATTGTGATTAGACTTGGTTAATAAAACGAGCATTGGTTGCCACACATCGTTTAAAACACGAGCATCGTAGTTAGCACGGTGAGCTTCATCTTCTTTATAAACAACATCCATGTTACGGCACAAACTGCCTAAACGATGGTTCTTAGAATCTGGGAATAAATAACGCGATAAAGACAAAGTATCAATAACAGGATTCTTAAGTTGTTCAAAACCATTATCTTTTAAAGCTTGTTGTAAGAATGAAAAGTCGAAGTCTGCGTTGTGTGTCACTAAAACTGCATCGCCAATGAAGGAAACGATTTTAGGCAAAGCTTCTACTATAGTAGGTTGATTTTCTAGCATCTTGTCAGTGATATTAGTGATCTCAACAATCTTCTTAGGAAGAGAAATTTCTGGATTGATTAAAATATCCATTTCTTCGGTGACAATGCCGTGTTCAACACGAACCGCACCAAATTCGATAATGCGATTATAAGCACTATTTAAACCAGTCGTTTCTAAGTCGAGAACAACGTACTTAGCACGGTTAAGTGGGATATTTGCAGGGTTTTTGATGTAATTCAAACGGTCATCAACCATATAAAATTCCACACCATAGAGCATTTTAATGCCAGTCTTTTTACCTGCAGCCTGTGCATCAGGGTAGCCTTGTACAACAGCGTGATCGGTAATAGCCATAGCTTCATGCCCCATGGCTTTAGCGTAGCGAGCATAGTCAATCATATGCGTGATACCATCTTGCACAGACATGTTAGAATGTAGGTGAAGTTCAACACGCTTCTTTTCTGCGGTATCTTTTTCTATTTCATCAGGTGGCAAAATATCAACATAGTGGGCTTTTACCGCCATAGTTTTATTAAACTCATCATAATATGCAGCGCCTCTAACTCTAACATTAGTGCCCCACTTTTTTAATTCTTCAATGACATCATCTGGTAAGGAAGCATTTTGATAAATGTTAGCGTAAATCGCACCCCCATCATTGTCAAACAAACCAAGATTTAATTTCTTACGATCGCCATATTCATTAATTTCGACAGAAAAGACTTTGGCGGAGAAATCCACGTGGTCTGTATTCCTTGTGATATTATCAATTATCTCAATTGGAGTATAGTTGCCACGTTTATTAAGACGGGCTCTTTCACGATCTTTGGCCATTTCTCTTGCGTTTTGACGCATGATTTTCATCATTTGGTCTTCTGTATCTTCGTTGATTTGTGCTTTTTCTTTAGCGATTAATTCTTCAACTTCACTACGATCATTGATTTGACGAGCAGAACTTTCTTCCTCAATGCTTGAAGATGCTTCTTTATCTGCTTGTTTAACGATTTTGCGCATTTCAGTTTTAGAAAGTTCCGGACCTTCGTCAGGTTTCACTTCTTCAATAATGGCAAATTCATAATTTAAGAATTCTAAGAAATCTCTATAATCTTTAATAATCGGTTCATATTGAGCCTTTTCAGATTCGTTAGAATAAACAACTTTTAAACAAGCTTCGCTATCAGGAACTAGTTCCAAATTGTGTGGTATGCGATAAAGAGTTTGATACCAATCTTCAAACAAAGAGATTAAATCATCCATATTAGGTCTTACTAAGTAAGAAAATCTCAAAAGATAGGCATAATTAACATTATTTAAAGCATCTTGGAATTCTCTTAAAAGATGGTATTTCCAAGGGGTATTTTTGACAATGACCATATCGATTTGTTCTTTTTTAAAACGGTTACGTCCAACCATTTCAAAATCAATATCAAAATCATCGATATTTTCGATATTTAAAGACTTTAAGAAGGATAACATCTTGCTCGTCATAACAGCCTAATCCCCGCGAACACATAAGTGAAAAGGTCTTTAAAAATGATGCCAACCATCAAAACTAATAACAGGCCGATGCCAATAAGAGAAATAATGTTTTTGACCTTTTCTGGTATTTTCTTTCCTAAACAGCCTTCGACGATGAGCACTAATAGTTGCCAACCATCTAGTCCTGGGAAAGGTAATAAATTAAAGATGGCTAAGTTAACGGAAATGAGACCCCAAATACGAAGAAAACTAAGGAAACCACTAGATTTTAATACCGCAGTTGTTTCATAGCCAATAGCAATAATGCCACCCACTTCAGACCAACTGCTTGGTTTGGTGAATAAGTTACCAAGGGCTTGGAAAATCGCAATAGAACTACGGCCAAAATCGCTGAATGTATGAGCAATTATTTCACCAAAATTGTATTGAATAATTTGGCTGAAAACTGAAATTCCGATTGGCTGGAGTTCTCCATCAACTTGGCTAATTTGAATAGTGAAAATATCACCGTCTACTAATGAGCCATCATTTTCATTTGGTATTCTTTCGATTACATGAATAGTTGCATTTGTAAAAGAGGTAACAGGTAAAATTTGTTCAAAATCAGGAACAATTTTAGCATCACCTTCAACGATTTCTTCTTTTAATTCATAAAAATAAATGAATTTAGATAAGTCTAAATCATCTTCAGGATTTATATAGTCTCCGAAGTTAAAACAGGCAGCATATTTATCGGTAATATTATCATCGAATGTCGCTTCTAAATCGACTACGTAGAATGTACGCACAACATTAGCGACAGAATCTGTGTATTCAATTGGATCCACTTTGAAGTAGGTTTCATCAGGTAAAGCTGGAGTGACGAGTGCAGTTTCTGAAACGTTAACGTGATTGATATAGTCTGCTTCTTTATGAGGAATGGCATTAAAGCAATTTGTAATAAAAAATAAAACTATCGCTAAAACGGCGTTCATAGTAACGCCAGCGAGGAGCACTATTGCTCTCTTCCAAGCTTTAATACCGTTTAAGGAACGAGATTCATCAACAGTGACACCTTCAGGAAGTTCCACTCCTTCGCCATACATTGATACATAGCCGCCAAAAGGAATAGCGCGTAATGAAAATTGAGTCTCGCCTTTCTTCCTTTTAAATTTAAAAAGAAGAGGACCCATACCAATAGAATATTCCAAGCAATAGACTTTGAATATTTTAGCAGCAATCAAATGGCCACATTCGTGAACGATAATCAAAACAGAAAGGAAAACGATAAATAGCAAGATGTATAAGATAGTCATCAAAACTTGCATATTAATATCCTCCTTTCAAAATCATTTGTTTAGTTAATAAGCGGGCTTGTAAGTCTGCTTTCTTTAAATCTTCGTATGTTGGATTTTTAACGCTTTTTTGTTTAATCAAGCAAGCATTAATAATTTTTTCAATGCCCAAGAATGGGATTTGGTGATTAAGGAACGCTCTAACAGCTTCTTCGTTAGAGGCGTTAAATATAGCACCTAAAGTGCCTTTTTCTTTAATCACTTTGTTAGCGACATTGATAATAGGGAAACGTTCACTATCGAACTCTCCAAATGTCGTATTCTTGATTCTATCAAGATTATCTGTTAAAACAGTTTGATAACTGGTGAGTCCTTGATATAAAGCGTATTTGATAGGCACACGCATATCTGGCTTACCCACATCAGCGCGATAAGTGCCATTATTATAACGCACAATTGAATGAACGTAGGAGTTGTAATTGATTTTTATTTCAATTTGTTCAAAAACATAGCCAAAAAGATAATACGCCTCAATTACTTCGAAGGTTTTATTAACCATAGTCGCACTGTCGATGGTTATTTTTTTGCCCATTTTCCAGTTCGGGTGGGCCAAAGCTTGTTCAGGAGTAATATCCCCTAATTGATCACGTTTAAAATTTCTAAATGGACCACCACTGGCGGTAATAATGATTTTATCGACATTTTGATTATCGACCGCTAAACACTTAGCGATAGCAACATGCTCACTATCGATTGGATAGAGTTTGCCTTTACCTTGTTTGAGGAGGTTATTGATAATCTCTCCGCCTACTACTAATGATTCTTTGTTGGCGAGACATAAGATTTTGTTATTTTCTAAAGCGGTTATTGATGGTTTCAAACCCACAAAACCTACTAAAGCATTAACAACCATTTGAGCGTTACTTGTCTCAATTAGTTTATTTAGTCCATCATCACCAAAGAAAAAGGTAATACCCGTGTATCTCTTTTGGTAATATTTGTAGCTTTTTTTATCTTGAACACATACCGCTTTTACAGAAGGAAAATGTCTCAAAATGCCACTGATATATCTTGTTCTTTTACCAACAGAAAAAGCGTATAAATCAAAATCTTTGGGATTTTTGAGCATCACATCAATAGTTTGTTGGCCAATTGAACCGGATGCCCCTAAAAGGCATACGGACATCATGGTAAGTGAATGCCCCCAACTTCATCGGTGAAAATGCAAACGTAAATCGCCACAGTAATAACCGCAAACAAAATGGAATCAGCACGGTCTAAGATACCACCATGACCTGGAATAATATTACTAAAATCTTTAATGCCATAGTGACGTTTAATTGCAGAGAAGAACAAATCACCACAAGTAGATACTAATGGGATGAGAAATGACAAGATAATGACATGATACCAATGTTCTAAATCGATAACACCATCCAGGATAGGATGTTTACAAACGGATAAAATAATAGCCATGCCTATTAAGACAAGGGCAGTTAAGATGACACCACCGAAAAAGCCTTCCCATGTCTTTTTAGGAGATAGTCTTTCGTTGAGCTTATTTTTGCCAAAGAAAACACCAACGAAATAGGCAAATGCATCATTTAAGCAAGCACCAACAACTACGAATAAAAGCAATAGACAAGATTCAGCATTGACGAATGAATTGAAATATTGAGTACTGTCAAATCTTTCTGGCATAACGTGTATTGGATAATAACGTAAGAACAATAAGCATTGGAAACCAAAAGCGATTAAGAAAACTGTGGTAAAGATAAAACAAGCATCAATAATTGTGAAGTTTTTATCCATAATAATAGTCATTGCACTAAGACCAATACCAACGAATAAAATTGTTGCACTGACATAGAGATTGTTATAACTATCAAATAATCGCCAGCCATCAGAGAATGGAATATCTTTGAAAATAGGCCAAAGCAAAATCAATATCGCTAGAATAAAGGCGATGATATAGAGGGCTTTTGAATATTTAGTTTTAGCGCATCTAATAATTTCAATAACACCGATACCTGTGGCTAAACAAATAACTGCAAAATATAACCAGTCACCAATAATAACAGCAGGTAAAAGAATAACAATTGCTACAATAGCGGAAATGATTCTAGTACGCATTGAAACCACAGTAGCGTTGCTTAGTTCATTTGGTTGGAAAATAGGCTTTCTTTCTTTATTCATAAATGAAGACATAATTAGTATACACAAAAAAAGCGGTAGTTAATATAATTACCGCTCTTTTTATACAATTATTTATTTGATTAGAGAGACATCAATTCTTTTTCTTTGTCTGCGACAACTTGGTCAACCATTTTAATGAAATCGCCAGTGACTTTTTCGAGGTCTTCAAGCATCTTCTTTTGATAGTCTTCTGTATAGGCGTCATCATCTTTAGCGAGATCAACATAATCACGACGGATATTGCGGATTGCTACTTTGATTTCTTCGCCATATTTTTTAGCTTGTTTGACCACTTCTCTTCTTCTTTCTTCTGTTAAAGCAGGAATGAGAAGTCTAATTTGTGTACCTTCGTTAATTGGGTTAATTCCTAAATCGCTTTTATTAAGGGCTGTGAGAATGCTCTTGATGTCATTCTTATCATAAGGCTTAATAATTAATTGACGTGGTTCTGGAACAGAAACAGAGCTCATTTGATTAATTGGAGTCATGCTACCATAGTAATCAACTTCGATGCCATTAAGCATACTTGGTGTAGCTTTTCCTGTTCTTAAAGAGGTTAATTGTTGTCTTAAAGATTCGATAGATTTATTCATCTTATCTTGCATATCTAATACGAGTTCATCCATGTGATTATTCTCCTTTTCTACAAACGGTACCGACGTTTTCACCTTTGGCCGCAGCAATAAAGTTATCAGCGTCCATCTTGAATACTCTAACCTGAATGTCTTTATCTTTAATTAATTGTATCGCAGAAATATCCATAATTTGAATATTTTGTTTCAACATTTCTTCATAAGTGATAACAGGGAAGAATTTAGCGTCTTTATTTTCTCGAGGATCTTTATCATAAACACCCTCTACACCATTCTTACCCATTAAGATAGCATCAACTTTGAGTTCTACTGCGCGCATTGCCGCGGCAGTATCGGTTGTGCAATAAGGTTTGCCTGTACCACCAGAAAGGAAGACAACTTTGCCTTCGTTCATTGCCTTGTTAGCGGTTTCAACGCTATATGGGACATTAACTTCTGGGACAGGACCGATGGCACTAGTAACTAATGAATCGACGCCAAGTAGCTTTAATTTAGCGCTTAAAGCCACAGCGTTAATAACTGTGCCCATCATGCCCATGTAATCAGCCTCAAATTGATCCATGCCAGCATCTTTAGCAATCTTACCACGCCAAATATTGCCAGCACCAATCACGATGCAAATTTGAATGTTTTCATCATAAATTTTCTTGACCATATTGGCCATGTTATCTAAGGCTTCAGCAGACAAGATAGCATCGCTATTTTCTTTAAGGGCTTCACCTGATAATTTCAATAAAACTCTTTTATATCCCATAAAAGTCTCCTAAAAAAAGAAACACCAAAGGTGTCTCTTTTATTTTGTTTGATTATTTAACTTGGCTCATGACTTCGCTAGCGAAATCATCTTTACGTTTTTCAATGCCTTCACCAACTTGGTAACGGACATATTTAACAATGTTGGTTTTTTGTTCTTGGAGAACTTGGCCAACTTTCTTGCCTGATTCTGTATCTAATAAGTAAGGTTGTTCAACGAGAACCATTTCAGCGAAGTATTTGTTAACTTTGCCACCAATGATTTTCTTGAGCATTTCTTCTGGCTTATCAGCAAGTTTTGGATCTTGTTTAGCAGCTTCAAGTTGAATCTTTGTTTCGTGTTCGATTGCATCACTACCGATGTCGTTAGTGCTTAAATAGGATGGGTTATTAGCAGCAATGTGCATTGCTAAACCTTTACCTAATTCTGGATTTTCTTTATCTAAAACAACGATAACAGCAATTTTGCCACCCATGTGGATGTATGAATAGATGAATTGATCACCTTTTTCGATAACTTCGAATCTGCGGAGATCGAATTTTTCACCCATTTTAACTGTAGCGTCTGTGAATAAAGAAGTTGTTAATTCTTTTGCAGCTTCAACATTGGCTGGGTTGTTCATTAAGATTTGACCAGCAACGTTGTCTACTAATTCTTTGAATGCATCGCCTTTTGCGACGAAGTCTGTTTCACAGTTAACTTCTAAAATGACAGTTTTGCCACATTTTTCGCATGTCTTTGTGAGGGCTAAACCTTCAGCGGCAATACGATCTGCTTTCTTAGCAGCTTTGGCTAAACCTTTTTCTCTTAACCAGTCTGTAGCTTTATCTAAATCTTCGTTGTTGTTTAATAAAGCGGCTTTGCAGTCCATTAAACCTGCACCGGTTCTATCACGTAATTGTTTAATTAAATCAATTAAGGCCATTATTTGTTTTCTCCTTCAACTGGAGTTGCTTCAACCTTTTCTTCTTTTGCTTCAACTTGAACTTCTTCACCTTCGGCTTTTGGTGCTCTTGGTTTAGATGATCTACGTTGTTGCTTGTCAGCGTTACGGCGAGCTTCTCTTTCAGCTTGTTCTTTTTCAAAAGCTTCTTGACGGGCTTGTCTTTCAGCTCTGATCTTTGCTAATTTTTCAGCATTTTCTTTTTCTGTTTGACGAATGACTTCTTTCATTGTGACGTCTTCGCCTTCATCTTTTGTATAAGCCACGACTGGGACACCGTTCTTGCTTTCAACGATAGCATCAGCGATAACTGCTAAGATTAAACTGAATGAACGAACTGCGTCATCGTTTGCAGGAATGACATAGTCAACGACATCTGGATCAGAATTTGTATCAACGATAGCAAACACTGGGATGTTGAGTTTTCTTGCTTCTGCAACAGCATTGTGTTCAATGCGTGGGTCAATCACGAAGATAGCGTTTGGAACTTTTCTCATTTCCTTGATACCATCTAAGTTCTTGGATAATTTTTCTTTTTCTCTACGGAGTTGAGCGGCTTCAACCTTGCTTAAGAGGTCTAATTCGCCTTCTTCTTCTCTTCTTTCGAGTTCCTTCAAATATCTAATTCTGGATTGGATAGTTTTGAAGTTTGTTAATGTACCACCTAACCAACGGTTGGTGATGTAGAAACTACCAGAACGTAAAGCTTCTTGTTGAGTTGCTTCTTGGCATTGTTTCTTTGTGCCGACGAATAAGACTTTACCACCATTGTCAACGATTTCTTTCATCTTGGCATAGGCAACTGTAATTGCGTCGACTGTTTTTTGTAAGTCAATGATGTAAACACCATTTCTTGCACCATAGATGTACTTTTTCATCTTTGGGTTCCATCTACGGGTTTGATGACCAAAGTGTGCACCGGCTTCTAAGAGCTTTCTCATTGTAATGACTGGTGCATCAGGATCATGCATAACTGCTTCCATTGTTGGATTTGCAGCTGTCTCAGGAGCGGCTTGTTCAGCAACTTCTTCTAAGACTTCTTTCTTTTCTTCTGCCATTATTAGGCCTCCTTTTGTTTTACCTCCACTGTTTCGAAAGACTCAACCACTTGGCTTTGCCAAGCACAACGGCAGTCTCATCCGCAGTGTGTGTATTACTGTGTGCCCACAGCGTTTAATATATTAACAAAGCGCATTAGCGCATGCAAGTGATTTATTTCTTTTTTGCGCGGGGGAAGAGATTTTGGTATGTTTCTTTCATCGCTTCTTCAGTCACGTGGGTATAGACTTGCGTGGCATTTATACTCTCATGTCCAAGTAATTCTTGAATAACGCGAAGGTCCGCACCATTCTCTAAAAGATGGGTCGCAAAACTATGTCTCAAGATATGTGGATGTAAACCTACAAATAAGCCTGTTTTTTCTTCTATTGAATCAAGAATGTATTCTAAACCACGAGTCGTTAGTCTCTTGCCTTTAGCATTTAAGAATAAAGCAGGAGTTAAGTCTTTGCTCTTTTTCAAAAGATCTTTTCTTTCATGATCAATGTAGGCCTTAACCACCTTTTGACATTCAGTAGTAAAAGGAATAATTCTTTCCTTGTTTCCTTTGCCTAAAACACGCACAACTCGTTCTTTTAATGATATTGATTGGACATCAAGCCCTACTAGTTCAGCGGCACGAACACCGGAATAATAAAGTAAATATAGTATGGCTTGGTCACGATTTTTTAAGTTATCAGTTCTTTCCAAATTGCGTTTGAAGATATCTTCTATTTGCTCTTTGTATAAAACGTGAGGATATTTTGTTTCGGTTTTAGGAGCACTGACAAAAACAAATGGATTGTCGTTGATATAACCTACATTAACCATGTATTTATAAAAGTGTTTCAAAGAGGACAAGCGTCTTTTACAGCTTCGTTTACTAACCCCTCTTCCTAGTTCCTCGGTTAAAAAGTTACGAATGGAAATAACATCAACATCTTCCATTAAGGTGCCTTCTTTGAAAATATATTCACAAAAAAGGTCGATATCTTCTTGATAACTATCAACCGTCTTTGAGGAATAATGTCTCACATTGAGAAGATGATCAAGGAATTCTTGCTCTGGTTTATTCATACTAACAACTAGTATAGCAAAGAAAAGAAAAAAACGGATTATTTCCGTTTATTCCTAGTGATTTTTTCCATATGTGTGCACTTTGGATAATTGATGCAACCAAGGAAATATCCGTAGCGACCTTTCTTCTTAACAAGATAGCCATCACAATCTGGACAATCTTTCACTGGTTTAGCATCTTCCATTGTTGGAGATGCATTTGTATTTTGAATCTTTCTTGTGAAACGACATTTTGGGAAATTAGAACAGCTGATGAAACGACTGCCGTTTTTCTCGCGAATAACAAGATTGCCACCACAGTCAGGACATTTTTCACCAATCTCAATTGGAGCAGTCTTTTCGCTTTCGTCTTTTTGCACGTATTTGCAGCTTGGGAAATTAGAGCAACCAACGAATTTACCATTTTTGCCTTCTTTAATTACAAGTGGCGCGCCACAAAGAGGGCAAGAATCACCAGTTTCGGTGAAAGCTTCTTTGTACATTACTTTGCTCACTTCGTTAAAGTGTTCAATGAATGGGTGGTAGAATTCGTTAAGGATTTTGCTACGAGATTGGCTACCATCTTCGATATTATCAAGTTTCTTTTCCATCTGAGCGGTGTACTTAGTGTTGATAATTTCTGGGAAATATTTGTTTAAAACAGTCGAAGTTAAATTGCCTTGTTGCGTTGTGGTTAAGATACCACTTTCATTGTCGACATATTTTCTTTTTCTTAATGTTTCAATTGTAGAAGCATAAGTGGAAGGACGACCAATACCAACTTCCTCCATTAATCTGACGATTTTAGCTTCAGAATAATGTGCAGGTGCTTGAGTGAATTTTTGTTCCGCTTCTTTTGTGGTGACATCAAATTTTTCACCCACTTCGAAATCTGGGAAATAATCAAAATGATTATCTTCTTTTTCGCTATCGACATAAACTGCTTCATAACCTTTGAAGAGAGTACGTGTTAAATCAAGTTTACTGGTAAGACCATTACCTTCTAAGAAAATGGTCATTTGTTCATCTTTCTTTGATGACATCAAAGATGCGAGTGTACGATTGTAAATTAATTTATAAAGATTATATTGGTCATTACTTAAGAATTTACGAACGGATTCTGGAGTGCGGTGATTGCTCGTTGGACGAATAGCTTCGTGAGCATCTTGCATCATACTAACTTGTCTAATTTTTTTGGCATGGCCAAGATATTCTTTACCAAATTTTTCGGTAATATAAGCAGTCGCTCTTTGAACAAAAGTTGGTGATAGACGAGTGGAGTCAGTTCTCATATAAGTGATTAAACCAACGTGTTCACCATCAACTTCAATACCTTCGTAAAGTTGTTGAGCGATTAATTGTGTTTTCTTTGTTTTGAATTTTAAGCGTGAGAATGCTTCTTGTTGCAAAGTGGAAGTTATAAATGGTTCCTTGCTATCACTAATCTTGATCTTCTTTTCAATACCACTGACAGTTAGTTGACTTGGAATACGATCCACAATGGCTTGCGCATCCTTACCATTTGTGATTCTTTCATCCTTCTCAAAAATCAAATTGACAGGGAACGTGCGTTTAAATGCATCAATTTTTAGATTAATTGACCAGTATTCTTCTGGTACGAATTTTGCGATTTCTTCATCATGATCCGCGATCATTTTTAAAGTAGCGGATTGCACACGTCCACCAGAACGAGAACGAATCTTTTTGAATAATAGAGTTGATAATTTGAAACCAATAATACGGTCAATAATACGACGAGTTTCTTGTGAAGAAACAAGGTTTTGATCGATAGTTCTTGGATGGGCCATAGCTTCACCGATGGAATCACGAGTGATTTCATGGAATTCTAAACGTTTGGTTGTTTCAACAGATAAACCTAAAACTTGCGCTAAATGCCACGCAATAGCTTCCCCTTCTCTATCAGGGTCGGTTGCGAGAATAACTTCGTCGCATTTGTTCATCGCGTTTTTGAGTTCTTTAACGATGTGCTGTTTATCTTTATTAATGATGTATGTTGGAGAAAAATCTTCTGCAACATTAACACCTAAACCGTCTTTTCCGGATGTCGCTAAATCGCGAATATGGCCTAATGAGGCCATGACAATATAGTCTTCGCCCAAGTATCTCTTAATGGTTGTACATTTGGCTGGTGATTCAACGATTACTAACTTCATTTTCTGGCGCTTTCGAGACAAAAATATAAGCCTTCTCATATAGTCTTGTCAACAATCATTTCTCTTTATTCCTTAATTAAATAAATAGGAATTTTATTTAAGAAAATTTTCATCTTTCCACCCTAGTTCTTCCTTTATTTGTTTGTCGCTTACCGCCATGATTGCCCCCTCTCCAATGATTTGATTATTAATGGTTTTAACGCCATATGGATGAGGAGCCACAATCACTGGCTTGCCCATTTCTACAGCAATATTAACGGAAACCATTGTGCCTGTAGCATAATCATTAATTTGAGGCACAATCACACAATCTGATAGAGCCACCACTATGCGATTACGCGCAGGAAAATGATGCTGTTCAGGAACACTAGAACCGGGATATTCACTAATAACTAAGTGACTTTTTTTAATCAAATTGTATAAGTATTTATTTTCATAAGGATATACATAGTCAATACCTGAACCTAACACCGCGATGGTTTTTGCCTTATTTTTGATTGCTGAAACATGAGCAATTGTATCTATTCCTCTAGCCATACCAGAAATTAAGACATTGCCAGGAATTAAATCTTTTAAGATTGCTTCAGTAGAATTTTTGCCAACTTCATTAACTTCTCTTGAGCCCACAGTGGCGATGATTCTTTTATCTAACAATGAAATATCACCATAATAGAAAAGAACAAAAGGCGGCTTAAATGCTTGTTTTAATTTTGCCGGATAATCATAATCCAAAATAGTCATTACTTTACATTTCAAAGACTGAAAGGTTTTTAACGCCGTTTCATAAGGCACATCTTCCTTTGCTTTCATCGCTTCATAAATTCTGTCAAAATCGCCCCCATATTTCACCGCTAAATGAATGAGTATTAGGCGACCATCGTAATAAATCATAAAAAAATCCTCCTACTTTACGTATAGAGGAGAATTTTGCGATTTTTCCTAAAAAAATTAGAATAATGAAACTTTTTCTATAAAACAGGCTTTTACAGGAGCATAAGTGAAGCGGTGAAGGTGTTTAACTGGTCCATACTTTTTAAGCGCTTCCAAGTGATCTTTTGTCCCATAGCCCTTATTTTTCTTGATATTGTATTGTGGATATTTTGCATCCAGTTCTAAACAATGATGATCACGGCTCACTTTAGCAACAATTGAAGCCGCTGCAATGGTTTGTGATAAGGCATCACCATGTACCAAATCAATGACCGGAACATCATATCCTTTCATTTTCATACAGTCAGTGAGAATCAAATCAAAGGGTGATTTTAACGCTGCAATGGCCTTCTGCATAGCAAGGCGAGAAGCATTTAAAATATTAACCTCATCTATCTCATCCGCACTGACAGAACAAACAGCGTAACTAATAGCGTTTTCTACAATGATTTTGTAAGCTTCTTCTCTTTGCTTTTCACTAAGCTTTTTTGAGTCATTAATCAAAGGAGAATGAAAGCCTGGAGGCAAGATAACTGCAGCGGCAAAAACAGGGCCAAGAAGGCATCCTCTTCCCGCTTCATCGCAGCCAACAACTAATTGATAACCGTCTTTATAATATTGTTCGTCAAAATCAAGACTCATATTGTTCTAAAGTAATATTTCCTAGTAGGCCATCTTTAAATTCTTTTAATAACAAAGCTTCAGCGCGCTCAATGTCATTAGCCCCAACGCTATTAACAATTTTTCGTTTTTCAGCAATTTGATTTAAGACAGTAATACGATCAGATATATCTTCGATTCCATAGCGATTTACTAAGCTATTTGGATAGTGTTTATTAAGGAATGACAAAAGGAATTCTCCTAATTGTTCATTAGGCAAAATATCTTCACGTATCGCACCAATTAACGCTAAACGAGCCGCTTGGTCTTTATTTTCATAGTTCATCGGCAAGATTCCTGGAGTGTCTAAAAGCAAGAAATCTTTATTAACTTTGATCCATTGTTCACCGCGTGTATAGCCAGGCTTATTTTGTACGCCTGCGGCTTTTCTTTTAGCGAGACGATTAATTAAGGAGGACTTACCAACATTAGGAATACCAATAATCATCGCACGAATTGGTTGAGGCTTCATGCCTTTGGAAATTTCTTTGGCCCATTTTTCTTTGCCAAGTTCAACGACTGCTGTGGAAAGAAGAATTTCAGCATTATTTTTCTTCAAATCTAATGAAAGAACTTGCGGATATTTTTCTTTTAGTACATTCACCCATTTTTTATTTTGTTCAGGATCACTTAAATCGGTTTTAGTTAAGACAATTAATTTCTTTTTATTCGCTGTTAGTTTTTCCAAATTTTCATTAATTGAAGAAAGAGGTGCGCGTGCATCAAAAAGTTCGATTACTACATCGACTAATTTAACCTTATTTTCAACTTCATTGAGGGCTTTGTTCATATGCCCTGGAAACCAGTGAATTTGTTGTGCCATAACTCTCCTAGAAATATTTCGGCCAAATATATTTTTTGTTGACCAAATCGTATTGAACACTCAAAGAACCACCACAGCTACTACAAGTGCCATTTTGTTTATATTTTTTACCACAATTTATACAGCGGTAATTTTTAACTTTTAAATTTGCTGTTCCTTCAATAGCGACAAGCACACCAGCGATTTGTTTTTTAGTCACTGGCTTATTGAATTTACCACAATCGTTACTATTCGCTCTATTATCTCCTAAAAGCCAATATTCATCCTCGCCTAATGTTTTATCTTGAATGTCTTTAGTGGTTGTAAACGATGTTTCAAATTTATAAGGAATAGAAACGTATTCTTCGCCTTCTTTGACACTTAATAAACCATCTTTGATGGTAAATGTATCGCCTGGCATACCAATAACTCTTTTAATTTTCTTTTTCGCGCCCGCGAGAAGAACACCATCAGAGCTATAGTCATCAGGATAATAGGTGGAAACAATATCAAAGCGTTCAATGTGATTGATTGCAGATTTGTGAGCATCAACGATACCAAAATCAACAACCGCACCACTCAGTTCGTTATCGGAACCATTTAATGTTGGGGCCATTGAACTACCAGAAACATAAACTAATTCATAATAAGATGAATGAAAAATCAAAGCTCCTGATACGCAAATAGCAATGAGCAGGAAAAGATAACAAACAATTGATAAAGTAGTTTTAAGTTTCTTGTTTTTCATCTTTCTCATTATATGAGATATAAGGTACTCACGCAACAAAAAAGGAGTTCATTCGAACTCCTCTTTGAATAATCTGACGATTAGAGAATTTCTTTGATTCTTGCAGATTTGCCAGACAATTTACGAATGTAAGTGATTTTGTTTCTTCTGACTTTACCTCTACGGATAACTTGGACAGAAGCGACTGCTGGAGAATTCACTGGGAATGTTCTTTCAACACCAACGCCACCACTCATTTTACGAACTGTAAATGTTGCGGAGACGCCACCACCACGGCGGGAAATAACGACGCCTTGGAAGTTTTGGATACGAGTCTTGTTGCCTTCAACAATACGGACAGACACTTTGACTTCGTCACCAGAGGAGAATTCTGGTAAATCGTTACGTAATTGACTAGCGGTGATCTCTTTAACTAAATTGTTGTTCATAGTCTTTTAGACCTCCTTCAGATAACGTTCTCTTGATGTTCATTCTCATTTCGACAGCGGAACACCCGTATCATGTTCTATAAACATGCTTGATTATAATAACAACAACATTCATTATTTGCAAACACTTTTTATTAAAAGATATAGTCTGTAAAGCAAAAATGCTTGACACTAATAATTATTACTAGTAATATTGCTACGGACATAAAAATTAGGAGGCTATTATTATGGCAGTTAAACTTAGATTAACAAGAATTGGCAGACATAAAGATCCATTCTTCCGTGTCGTCGCCGCTGACAGTCACTATGCACGTGATGGTCGTATCATTGAACAAATTGGTTATTACAATCCTGCAAAAGGCATTGAAAACGCCGTTATCGATGAAGAATTAGCACTCAAATGGTTAAACGCCGGTGCTGTTCCATCAGAAACAGTTAAAGCAATGTTCAACCGCAAAGGCATCAACGCCAAATACGTTGCAAATAAAAAAGCAAGCAAATAGGAGAATCAATGATGGATTACGAGAAAATTGTTAAAACAATCATTGATCCAATCGTTGAAGATTCCAGTTCTGTTCTTCTCAGAGTTAGCGAAGAAGAAAAAGACGTCTTAATTATCATCGCTGCTGAAAAAGATGATACCGCTAGACTTATTGGTCGTAAGGGCATTATCGCAAACGCGATTAGAGAAGTTGTCTCAATCGCTGGCAAGAGTGAAGAAAAGCACGTCCATCTCAAATTTGAATCTTTTGATGATGAAAAGAAAGAGGATTAATCCTCTTTTTTCGTAAATTATGGCAGAATATCTTTTACTCGGTTTTGTGCAAGATACATTCTCCTTGGATGGCACTTTAAAAATTATTAGCAAAACAGATTTTGCAGAAAAGCGCTATCAAAAAGGAAATGAAATATTTTTGTATTCTCCTAAAACAAAAGACAGAATTACTTTAACCGTTGTTTCGTTTAGAAAAAGCGGACAATTTGATTTTGTCAAAGTGGAAGAAATCAATAATGTTGACGAAGCGCTTCAATACAAAGGATATGAAATCCATGCCATTAAAGACTATCAAAACATGGCTAAAGACACCTATTACTTTGACGACATTGTAGGTTGCAAAGTTCTCGATGATATGCAAACTATTTTAGGTGAAGTTAGCCTTGTTGAAGAGTTCCCTGCTCAGCTCACTTTAAGAGTTAAAAGAGGGAATAATCAACCAGACTTTTTCGTGCCTTTCGTGAAGGCATTTATTAAAGAAGTCGATATTACTAAAAAGATCATCGTTATTAATGTCATTGGAGGTTTATTATGAAAATAAGTATCTTAACTTTATTTCCAGAATTCTTTGATGGCTTTTTAACTAACTCAATCATTAAACGCGCTTTGGCAAAGGACCAAGTTGAAATCGAAATCGTTAACATTCGCGATTTTACTAAGGATAGATACGGACGCGTTGATAGCGCACCTGTAGGCGGAGGCGCTGGCCTTATCATGAAGTGTCAACCTGTCTTAGATTGTCTTAATAGCGTGAGACAAGAAGACAGCTATGTTATTCTTCTTTCTCCACGCGGCAAGACATATAATCAAGCACGTGCACGCCATTTTGCTAAAAATATTAAGCATTTGATTATTATTTGTGGTCACTATGAGGGCACAGATGAACGCATTAATAAATATGTTGATGAACTTGTCTCAGTCGGAGACTATATCTTAACAGGTGGCGAAATTGGCGCTGAAATCATTAGCGATTCTATTATTCGTTTATTAGATGGCGTGATTGCCCCTGAATCAATTGTGGATGAATCTTTTGAGAATGGATTATTGGAGTATCCTCAATATAGTGAACCATGCACTTATGAAGGAGACAACATCCCTGATATCCTCTATTCTGGCAATCATCAAGCCATCGATAAATGGAGAAAAAAAGAGTCGTTAAGACTCACAAAAAAATATCGTCCTGATTTATTGGAAAATTACAAATTCAGTAAAGAAGAACTCAAATTATTAAAAGAGTTAGAAACTGATGAAACCCCAAAATGGGAAAAAGATGCTATTGAAAAAGGCAAAAAGTTTATAAAAGAAAAGTGAGGTTAATTCATACCTCACTCTTTTTTTACATTCCCGGGAATCCCATACCGCCTAAACCTGCCATACCACCTGGAGGCATTTTACCGGTTTTGCGGTATTGCTCCATCTTCTTCATCATTTCTTTCATTTGCTCATATTTCTTTAAGACTTTATTAACATCTTGCATTGTACGGCCTGAGCCTAAAGCCACTCTTTGCTTACGAGAATATTTGAACAAATCAGGATGTTTTCTTTCTTCCTTGGTCATTGAATTGATGATGATTTCAAAATTGCGCATTTCTCTTTCTGCCGCTTCTTGCTGTTCTGGAGAAATCTTTGGCATACCTGGGATGAGTTTTAATAAACCTCCTAAGGAGCCTAATTTATTTATTTGTTTCATTTGTGCTAACATATCGTTCAAATCAAATGAACCAGACATCATTTTATTAACAGAATGTTTAACTTCTTTTTCATCCAATTCTTCTTGGGCTTTTTCAACGAGTGTCATCACATCACCCATACCCAAGATACGATCCGCCATACGATCAGGATGGAAGATATCTAAATCAGTGACTTTTTCACCAACACCAGTGAACTTGATTGGTACACCAGTCATATGTCTAATCGAAAGAGCAGCACCACCACGGGCATCACCATCTAATTTAGACATAATGCAACCTGTTAATGATATTTTATCATTAAATGCATTAGCAACATTCACAGCATCTTGACCAGCAGCAGCGTCAACCAAGAGAAGAATTTCTTGTGGTTCGACGTCATTTTTAATGTTGTTTAATTCATCCATCAACGCTTCGTCAATTTGTAAACGACCAGCAGTATCGATAATTAAAACGTTATAGTCTTCATCATAGGCTTTTTGCTTAGCAGTTTTTGCAATGTCGACTGGGTTAACTTTTGTACCCATATTGACGATATCAACACCAACTGATTTAGCAATTTGATCTAATTGGTCGATAGCGGCAGGACGATAAACGTCACAAGCGGCCATTAAAACTTTCTTTTTGAGTTTATTTTTTAACAAATACGCCAATTTACCAGCGGTTGTGGTTTTACCACTACCTTGTAAACCAACAAGCATAATGATAGTTGGACGGCCTGTTTGATATTTTATTTCAGCATCGTCACTACCTAATAATATGATGAGTTCATCATGAACGATTTTAACGAGCATTTGGCTTGGATTAAGTTTACTTAATACATCTTGGCCAAGGGCTTTTTCTTTGACGTTAGTTGTGAATTCTTTAACAACTTTATAATTAACGTCAGCTTCTAAAAGAGCGACACGGATTTCTTTCAGCATGTCCTCCATGTTGCTTTCGCTCAAGCGAGCTTGACCACGAATCTTTTTAAATATGCCAGAAAGGCGTTCAGTTAATGATTCAAATGCCATAACTATAAATAATCCTTTCTATTTCTTCTAGTGTCTCAATTTTCTCATTTCCAGTCGCATCTTTTGCTTTGGCAACAAGAGTGAGAATCTTTTCGTTTTTTTCTAATACTTTGAGTTCTTTTTCATACTCATCTAATTTCTTTAAAGCTTTTTTAATCGCATCTTCAACCGCACTTCTAGTGACATTATGTGTTTCAGCGATTTCACTTAATGATAAATCATAAGAAAAATAAGCATCAGCAAAGCTATATTGAGTTTTACTCAATAGATTACCATAAATATGAAGAAGTGAATTGTAGCGAATTGTTTTTTTAATCTTGTCCATTATTCATTCTCCACACATAAACCATAAAGGTATTTATCTAAATCAAATTCTTCTAAATCATCCATCTTTTCACCAAGACCGATGAATCTTACTGGCACGCCTAATTCATCACGAATAGCAAGAATAATACCACCTTTGGATGTTCCATCCATCTTGGTAATAACTATGCCTGACAAATCAGTGACTTCCTTGAAAGCTTTAGCCTGTACAACGCCGTTTTGGCCAGTTGTGGCATCAATGACTAAGAATGTTTCGTGAGGTGCATCAGGAATCTCTTTACTCATTACACGTTTGATTTTTGCAAGTTCTAACATGAGATTGTTTTTGGTTTGTAGTCTACCAGCCGTATCGACGATGACTAAATCGACGTTTTCTTCTTTAGCTTTTTTCATGCCATCGAAGGCTACGGAAGCAGGATCACTTTCAGGCTTGCCGGTAACAATATTGATTTTCAAACGTTCCGCCCAAGTAGTTAATTGTTCGACAGCGCCTGCACGGAAAGTGTCGGCAGCGACAAGAAGGACTTTTTTGCCTTGATTGATATAGCGATACGCTAATTTGGCGATAGTTGTAGTTTTGCCAACGCCATTGACACCAACGACGAGCAAAACTGTTGGACCGTCTTTTCTAAAGACGACATCGTTTTGAATGTCACCTTTTTCGGCATAACCAACAAACATTTTATCAACAAGAATTTCGTTAATTTTCTTTGGATCAGAAATGTTATCTTTTTTGCTTTGATTTAAGACTTCTTCAATAACATTTAAGGTAAAAGAAATACCAGCGTCACTTTCAATCAAGATTTGTTCTAGCTCATCAAAATAATCTTGATTAACCGCTTTATATCTTTCGGATAAAGTGTTGAGCTTGCTTGAAAAGTTTTTACGAGATTTCGCTAATCCTTCTTGATATTTATCAACTTTTTTATCTTTTTTTGCGAATTTTTCTTTTAGAAAAGCAATGAGACCCATTAGATGACACTCCTTTTACTTAATGCTGATTTTGCCGCCATTTCTTCGGCTTTCTTTTTACTCTTTCCTTGCCCTTCACCTAAAACGATATCGTTAAAGCGGACTTGGACAACGAATGTGCGATCATGAGCTGGTCCAATTGTGTCTACTGTGACATATTGAACAGCATCACGATGTTCAGCTTGTATTTCTTCTTGTAATTTAGACTTATAGTCAGTCAAATTATCGACATCATAGTTATTGATGTCATCTAATAACAAATAAGAAATTAAGCGGTATGCTGGTTTGATACCAGCGTCTAAATATATCGCGCCAATCAAAGCTTCTAAGACATTTTCCAAAATCTTATCGCTTTCTTTGACTTGGTTTTGAGAAATAGAATGACCAATGCGAATATAAGAATGAAGATTGATTTTACGAGCGTAGTTCGATAATGGTTTAGTTGAC
>JAKSVL010000009.1 GCA_024407995.1 Bacilli bacterium
ACCTATAGGCATGATATTCCAGCCTTATAGTAGCGTATATCATTTGGTATGGTGATCCCATCGGGAATCGAACCCGAGATTAGACCTTGAGAGGGTCTCGTCTTAACCTCTTGACCATGGGACCAGTGAGAGTAATTATACTCCCATATTTTATTTTAATAAAGATATAACAGCATCAATCCTTCTATGGGTTTCTTCAAGCCCTAAAAGGTACATTACTGTGCAAAGATTCGGCGCATTTTTACGGCCAGTTAAGGTAATACGAAGAATTTCCGCTAAATCACCCATATTACCTTTGAAAGCTTCTGGATTGGCTTTATATTCCTTGTTATTAGCGGCATAGCCTAATGAGGCACCAATTTCTTTCAAATCATTAAACCAAATTTGTTCATCTTGATTAACTTGAAGTTTTTCTTTGATGGCAGTTAACGCTTCAACGAGATCTTCTTTGGCGAATTTTTCGTTGAATGGCAATGGTTCTTGCAAGGCTTTTTGATATCCTTCTTCATAGAAGAATCCTATGATATCTAAAACATTGCCAAACTTTTCGTAGTCTTTTCTTGGGTTAGCTTTTTCGCGGTCAATATTCATAATATCAGCGAAATAGGCGCGATTACTTTGAATAGTTTTATAAAGTTTTTGATTATACTCTTTAGCATAAGACTCTGCTAATTGGGTAATTTCTTCTTTGTTATATTTGACTAATAGTTCGCGAGCAAAGAAGTTGAGTTTGCCCATATCAAACAAAGCACCTTCGTTATTCATCTTATTGAATGAGAAGACAAAGTCTTCCATGCCTTCAAACTTGTTATTTAAAATCCATTCTTCGAAGTTTGAATTAGCAATGGTCATTAAATACATGATTAAAGATTTTGGCAAATAACCATCTTCGATGAAATAAGAAACAGCGGCTTCTTGATCTTTACGCTTGCTTAATTTACGTTTATTGCCTGTTTCTTCATCGATTTTCATAATAACTGGTAGATGGGCATAGTGAGGAGCTTTCCAGCCTAGAGCGGCGAATAATTCAACGTGAATTGGTAATGATGCAACCCATTCTTCACCACGAATGACTGTTGTCGTTCTCATAAAGTGATCGTCAACGGCGTGGGCAAAGTGATATGTTGGTAAACCATCACTCTTATAAATAACGATATCTTGATCGTTTTCTGCAATTTCGAACTCACCACGAACTAAGTCAGTGACTTTAATTTTGCTTTCATGATTACCATTGCTTTTGAAACGAATGACAAATTTTTCGCCATTTTTAATCTTTTCATATTTTTCTTCATTTGTGAGATTGCGACACTTTGCAAATTCACCATAGTAACCAGGATTAAGTTTTTGCTTTTCTTGTTCTGCACGTAATTCTTCTAATTGTTCTGAAGTGCAGAAGCAAGGATAGGCTTTGCCTTCTTCCAAAAGATGCTTAATGACGATGCAATAAATATCCGCTCTTTTGGATTGAACATATGGACCATAATTACCTTTTTCGCTATTACCAAGATAGCCTTCATCAGGATTAACATCAAAAATATTAAGTTGTTTCAATAACTGTTCACCTGAACCTGCTATTTCTCTTTTTGTATCTGTATCTTCTAATCTAATATAGAAAACACCTTTGCTTTGGCTGGCCACTTTACGGCAAATCATTGATGTAAAAAGGGAACCAGTATGTAAGAATCCTGTTGGACTTGGCGCGAATCTTGTGACTTCCGCGCCACTAGGAAGATCTCTTGGTGGATATCTTTTTTCTAAGTCAGCAACTGTCTCAGTCACGTTAGGAAATATTAAGTCTGCTAATTGTTTGTTTGTAACCATATTTTCACCTCTGAAAAGTTTTCTTATATTTGTATTGCAAGATATTTTGGTTTTGTTATAATAATTAGGCGCGATTTGGAAATCCCAAATGCAGGTGTAGTTCAGTGGTAGAACGTAACCTTGCCAAGGTTAATATGCGGGTTCGATTCCCGTCACTTGCTCCAGTTAGAGCATAGCCTAGACAATTGTCTGGGTTTTTTTATTCTTTCTTTTTGTCATCGTTGCTCTTAAATGACTCTTCTATTTTTCTTTTTTCTTCTTCGCTTAAATCAATGCTGCTTTGAATCCTTTGCAAGATAATTTCAATAGCCTTGACATTACCTTCCTTAAACGATTCTTCATAACGATGATATAAAACTTCCATGTTTGGAAAATAGAACGGAAGAAAGAACACTAATGGAATAAAAAGACCAATTGTCGCAAAAGTTGGTAGTAAATAATATTCCTTTAAACCGAATACGCAGATGATTCCTGCTATTAAAGCGCCTAATAAAGGTAGCAAAATAAGCCACCAGTTAAGTTTAAACCAATCTTTAACCATTTCTTTTTTATTTACACGATAGGTGGTAGAAATACCAAGGCGCATTAAAGAAGGCGCTCCGCTAGTCATATTAATGCGGAAATATAAAGAAATTGAATTATAGGAAACCAAACACATAAAAGTAACAATACTAAATGGTAAAGGTAATGCTGCGACAAAAGATATGAAGGTTAAGAGAACTCCACCATTTTCTTGTAAAATGACCGCTAATTCTTCATATGTATCTCCTGCTAAATATTGGGTGGCTAATTTATCCAAAGCACTGAGGAAATAATCACCATAATGGGCTTTGAAAATAGCATACATAACAACATAAGAAATTACTGTTAGTCCAACATAGATGATTAGCGAGAACAAGAAGGAAATGATTCCTTTGAAACTGCATCTAAATTGCGGTCTGAAAAAGCCTAAAAAAGCATTAAAGAATGAGCTGGTAGTAATTGGCTGATTAGCCTCTAACAAATAGCAATTAACATGTGATGCAAAAAGAATCGGTAATGCAACTAAAGGAATAGCAATAAAGAAAAGAAGCTCATCAATAATTGATAAAGCGGAAACTAAAATTAAAAACAAAGCGCATAAAATACCTACCGCAATGTAGGAAGGCATGTTCTTTTTGAAACGATCTAATGACACTTTAATTAAAGATTCTTTCATTCTTTTTTCCTCTTATTTTGTTTTGCAATAGAGGTCACCGCTTTTTGAAGTTGTGTTTGATTAATATCCATAACTTCACGAGACTCGATTGCCTTAATTAAAGAAGCGAAGCTTTTTCTTTGAATAATATAGAACTGCTTGGATTCACTTTGAACCGCTACCTTACAATCATCATTCACCAAAACGATGCCTATCATCAAAGAAGCGTCGATACCAGTAGAAGAAGATAATTTACTTGCTAAAAATTTCACTTGATTAAAAGGGTTATCCGTATAGCACTTTTTACCACGATGAGAAATGAAAACAAGTGACTTATCATGGTATTTACCCACTAAGTCGCCTTGATAATATTTGCTAGAAAGAACGTAAATATATTTATTTCCAAATAAAATATGATCTACATTGGCGAGTTTATTGGAGTCCACTTTGAAGACAAATTGATTGATTAAAAAGTAATCGTTTTCCAAAGCCACTTTATAAACGCGCTTGTAATAATGGATTTGAAAATGTTTACGATTGTAGGCGTGAGAAATTGGAAAATATAGACAAATTATAGCAAATAACAAAATCGCCACTGGAACGATAATGATGAATGCTAATTGAGTATTTGTTAGTTTTGTAAGAGCTAGTAAATTTGTCATAAGAATAATATAACAAAAATGACCTTATTTTTTAAGGACATTTTATGTTTCTTGATTAATCAAATATGACTTTACCAGTTTTAACTGCGTCGATAATACGTTTTATCTCTTCCTGACCGACTTTTCTCGACATTGGAGGGAGTTGATCTAAAGGGAACCAATCGACATCATCTGTCTCGTATTCATGCTCGTGCAATTCACCTTTTAATTTAGCCTCGAAAATAACGAGATATTCAGGTACGCTGACAGAGGTCTTAAATGGAGTCCTGTTTGTGATGCCAACTAGACGAACAATTTCAATATCCGCGCCGGCTTCTTGAGTTGATTCATTGATTGCAGTTTGACCAGCGGAATCATAGAGATCCGCCCAACCTCCTGGAAATGAATAAGTACCACTATTGGCCTCTCTCACCATTAGAACTTTATCGCGATTTTTGTTTAAAATAACTGCTCTGACTGATACGCTTGGTGTAGGATAAATATCTCTTGAAAAGTAATTAGGACGATGAAATTCAATATCCATCAACTTTTCCAGCATTTCTATTGTTAAATCGTTAATCTGCTGATAGTTAGTAATAGCGTAAGGATCTTTAGAAAAAACCAATCCGATTTTAGCGATGGATTGGATTTTCAAAATGTAATCGTATAGTTCCTTGGTGTCCATTATTGTTCTTCGCTATCGTTTGAGGAAGATGAAGAATCACCCATATAGTTTTCAAAAACTCGTAAGAAGTTAGTTTGATTTACAGCTTCTAAATCACCATTGACTGCAAGAGAAATACGACCTGTTTCTTCAGAAACAATGACAGTAACAGCATCAGATATTTCAGAAATACCAATAGCTGCTCTATGACGAGAACCATATTTTCCAGCGAATGGTTTGGTTGTTGGAGTAAAGAAGACACTAGCAGCAACAATTTCATTACCGTGGATCACAACCGCACCATCGTGCAAGCGTGTGCCTGGATAGAAAATTGTCAAAAGAATTTCGCTAGTGACAGGAGCGTGGACTGGAACACCATTTCTAATGATGTCCTTCAAAGAAGTATTTTTTTCAAAAGTGATAATTGCACCAGTTCTGGAATTAGAAAGAGCAATAACAGCATCTTCAAGGTTTTTGTAAAGTTGTTGAGTATCATAAATTTTTTCAATACCAAAGTTGGCAGCCTTCGCAGTCGTACGTGAGAAAGGATTGGCAATAAATTTACGTACATCGCCAAGATTGGCAAAGAAACACGCTGTTAATCCTGCAGCAGAAATGAAAGAAATTAAAACGCACACAGGGGTTAAACAGAAAATAAACGAGACGAGGAATAAGAGACCAGAAAAACCAAGAAAAACAAAATTGACAGTGCGTTTTGCGACTTTGAATAAAACAAAAAATAAAACGCCATAAATCGCCAAAATACATATAAGCGAGACAATAAAGTAAGCTAGTCTATCAGGTTCCCATGCAAATTCCATAATAATATTCCTTTTGCCCTAAGGCATATTTTAATGATATATATTTACAAATATATTTTCAACCAAAGTTGCCAAAATTAGTCAATTTTTACAATTGTAACACTACTTTTTTGATTTCTTTTAGCAAAAGAACATTGATGATTATTGAAAAATTCTATTAATGACTCCTCACCTTTTTCGGTTGTTTTTAAATAGAGTTTTTTGGTTTTCGGATCAAAAATCTTTTGCAAAAAACCATGACGATAAAGGGTTAGGGTAAGATGACAAATTCTTTTGCTGGAAAAAGAAGTTAATGTTCCAAACGATGGAATATCTGTAAAAAAAGATGTTTCATCATCAACAACACCAGTCAAAATCTTAAAAACGCCTTCATTCAACGGATAAAGAGATTTTTTATTTAATTCTGAGATAGTGAGCAGAACCTTGGCGTATGTTTGATTTATTGTAAACTGTTTCATGTCTATATTAGTCTACTGGTTTATGTTTAGAAGGTCAAAGACATTCTCTATTGAGAAACATATTTAACTTTTGTAAAATATCATAGGAAACGGAGATATAAGTTATGGCAACTCCTCATATAAACGCTAATTTCGGCGACTTTGCTAACGTCGTATTAATGCCTGGTGATCCATTAAGAGCTAAATGGATGGCAGATACCTTCTTACACGATGTGAAGATGGTTACAAGCGTCAGAAATATTTATGGTTACACCGGTTTAACAAAAAACGGTAAAAAGATTAGTATTATGGCCTCAGGTATGGGCCAACCATCAATTGGAATTTATTCTTACGAACTATTTTCCAAATATGGTGTTGATATGATTATTCGTGTGGGTACATGCGGTGGTTATCAACAAAACATTAACCTCTATGACGTGATTATCGCTAGTGCTGCTTCTACTGATAGCAACTGGGTTCATCAATATGGATTAAATGGTCATTATTCAGCATGTGCAGACTATGATTTATTAGAAACTGCAGTCAATGTGGCAAGAAGCAAAAAAGTTAATCTCCATGTTGGCAACGTTCTCTCTTCAGACATCTTCTATGATGCAGACAAAGACGGATGGAAAAAATGGCAAGACATTGGTGTCCTCTGTGTTGAAATGGAAGCCTTTGCTCTTTATTGCAACGCTGCTAAATTAAGAAAGAAAGCGCTTTGTATTTTAACAGTTAGTGATTCATTCGTTGTAGAAGGCGAACTCACATCCGAGCAAAGACAAGCGGGTCTAACGAGAATGATGGAAATCGGTATCGAAACCGCTGAAAAATTTGCAAAATAAAAACGATTCCAAAGGTACGCATCTTTTTGCTAGAGAAGGTGCGTGCTTTTTTTATTTTCTAATCTTTCTATATAGAATCATTAATGAATTAAGCACTAATAGCACAGTTAAACCAGTATCTGCGATAACTGGAATAATCATTCTTTCGCCAACGACACCCACAATTGCCAAAATAGAAACGGCAATCTTTACTAGCAAAGCAAATGAGATGTTAAAAATAGCTGTATGACGAGCGATTCTAGCAATTTTTACTGCATCATAAACTCTAGCAGGATCATCATTCATAATGACTACATCAGCATTTTGTACCGCAATATCGCTACCGATTGCGCCCATTGCAAATCCAACATCACTTCTAATAATACTTGGGGCATCATTAATACCATCGCCAACGAAAGCAACGTTTTGATGATTGTCCGCCATTTCTTTTTCTAAAACCAAAGTCTTTTCTTCTGGTGTAAGTTCACTATAAATACGATCTAAGCCAAGCTCTTTTTGTAACGATTCAGCGTTGGCTTTTTTATCACCTGTTAATAAGATAACTTCCATATTTTCTTTATGGAGCAAATTAACCATTTGATAAGCTTCTTTTTTAACCTCATCATTTAACACAACATAGCCCAAATATTTATCATTTTTTAAGCAGTATACAATTGTGCCAGTTTCATTAACGGATGTGATTTCTAATCCGCAAAGTTCCATAAACGCAGCGTTGCCAGCGGAAATTTTATCTCCATTAAAGGTTGTCATAACACCATAGCCAGCGAATTCTTCGAATTCTTCTTGTTCGGCTGCTAATGATTTGACATCAACATCATGGCAGATTGCTTTGGCAATTGGATGGGTTGATAAGCATTCTGCAGCATATAAAGAAGACATCAGTTCTTCTTTGCTTACATCGTCATTAGTGACAACTTTTTGTATAGTGAAAACGCCATGAGTTAATGTTCCAGTTTTATCGGTAACAACTTTATTAATGTTATTAATTTCATCTAAATAATTGGTGCCTTTAATCACAATGCCCTTTTTACTGGCGAGACCAATACCCGCAAAATAGGCAAGAGGAACAGATATCACAATAGCGCATGGGCACCCTACAATGAGGACTTCAAGTCCTCTAATCAAAAATTCTCTCCAATCTTGAGTAATAATAAAGCCAATCAAGAAAACAAGAAGACCTGCAATGACGATAATTGGAGTATAGAATTTAGCAAATTTGGAAATAAACTCATCGGCTTTGCTTTTCTTTTCACCGCTGCTAGAAATAAGCTCAACGATTTTAGCAACCGCTGATTCCTCATATTTCTTTTTAACTTTTACTTTAATAAAGCCACTTTTAACGAGGCATCCTGCTAATACTTGATTTTGATTAGCATCAGTTAAAACTGGGACAAATTCTCCAGTTAATGATGATTTGTCAACATAAGCTGAGCCTTCAATCACTTCGCCGTCAACTGGAATCATTTCGCCAGCACTAATGATAACGACATCACCGATGCTTAATTGCTCTGGATCTACTTTAATAATTTCATTATCTTTGAGCAAATTAGCATATTCCACTCTTAATTGAATAGCAGATGACACTGCTGCCTTGCTACGATTTGTAGCAATATCTTCGACAATTTCGCCTATTTGGAATAAGCCAACAACCATCATTCCTTCCATGGCGAAATGTGCACCATGTTCACCATTGCCTTCAACTATATAAATAACCGCTAGAGCGGTTGCGCCAATGACAGCAACAGTCATTAGTAAATTATGGTCAATAATATTCTGCCTGTTTTTAATATGAATAATGACTCGCCAAGTAATGTCATAAGCTAGCACCACTGCAGCGAATTCATAAATAGCGAATCTAATCCATCCTGTTTCATCAAATTGATGAAAAACAAGAAGGTTTAATAAAAGGACAAGGACACCAAAAACAACGCGTCCTAGAGTAAACCACATATCTTTTGTAAAAATTTTAGTAGATACTTCTTTATTATTTTTCGCTTCACTTAATTCAATTGGATCACTTTCAACTTTGCTGATTAACGCTAGTAATTCATCGTTGCTTAAAATTCTGTCTTTAAAAGTGACATACATTTTGTTGGTGGAAAAATCGATATGGCAATAAGAAATTTCTTCTTGCTTGCTTAAAAAATCTTCCGTTTTTGCAGAGCAACTCGGACAATCAAAGCCAGAAATATGATATGTTTTCTTATTCATATTAGAACCCACTTATTAAGCAAGTAATATAGCCTAAAGAAACCGCGATAGAAAAGCTAACGCCGATAATAAATAAAGCTTTCTTCCAGTCTTTAAGATCCTTGAGTAGATAAAGAACACCTAAGCCAGAATTGACTAGTAGGCCAGCAAATAACGCCCCAAAAGAGAGATTACCAGATAAAAATAATTCAGTAATCAAAACGCTGGATGCACAATTAGGAATTAAACCAACAATAGATGTAAATAAAGGGGCTAAATAGCGATTTGTTTGCATGAAGTTTGCGAAACTTTCTTCACCAACAAAACCAATAATTGTGCCCAAAGCAATATTGATAATTAAAACATATGCAAATATTTGAAGTGAATGGATTAATGGATGCACCAAATGTGCATGTATGGATGTGTTCTCATGATGTCCTTCATCGTGATGAAGGTGGCATTCTTTTTCTTCTTCAATGTGATCAACTTCTTCGATATGTTGATGGCGAATGATTAAATCGATTAAAAAGCCAAAAACAATACCCGTCACTAATTTAAGACCAATTAAAGGAAGAATATAAATAGTCTTTTCATTCCACGCTCCTAAAAGCATTAAAAGAGCTTCATCACTGCAACTCAAAAAGACCGCGATTAAAGTACCAATGGATATATATTTTTTGACATATAAATCAGCGGCAGCAACGCTTGTGCCACACTGAGGAATTAGGCCAAAGAAGGAACCAAAAATAGGAGAAGTTTTTTTCCTTTTGATTAAAAAATTAGAAACTGGTGTTTCAATGAAAGAAAGAATAACGTGAAATAAGAAAACGAATGCAAAAACAAGCACACTGTCTTTTAATGCATCTAATAAAATTTCTCCAAATAATTCCCAAGTCATAATTTTATCTTGGATGGTTAAGAAAACCATCCTATATAGGTATACCAAAATAGTAAGAAAACCGCTACTTTTATTTGCATAATGACATTTCACTTTATCTGAGAAATGTCAATTTTATTCACATGGAGCACGCGACGGGAATCGAACCCGCACGATTAGCTTGGGAAGCTAAAGTTCTACCACTAAACTACGCGTGCGACTCTAATTTTTATACAATAGACTAGTCTATTTTGCAAGACATCCTATACTTTGAAAGAAAAAATAGTGCTTTCTCACACTATTTTATAATCAATTTGGTGGGTACTGACGGGATCGAACCGCCGACCTTCTGTACGTCAAACAGATGCTCTCCCAGCTGAGCTAAATACCCTTTTGGCTGGTGCCGACTACAGGAATTGAACCTGCAACCTACTGATTACGATTCAGTTGCTCTACCAGATTGCGCTAAGTCGGCAACTGAAAGTCGCTTTAATATAATAGTAAAATTGTTTAAGAGTTGCAACAATAAATTGTTTTTAGTTAATATTATGCTTTTTTCTTTTTGAGACTTGGTGAAAAAACAAATGACAGTTTTTCTTTTTTGCATATTCTTTGAATGGCAAATTTGCCTTGTGTCATTGCGATTGGTAGTCCACCAGGACCTTGGAGCCATTGGCCAGATAAATAAAAATTCTTTAAGCCTTTTAATAAACCAGAATGTGCATACATACCACCTTTTTTCAAAAAGAAGAATGACATATAAACACCATTAGAAGTATTAACGTAACGATTAAAGGTATGAGGAGTTGCTATATCGAGTAATTCAATATCATCTTTCAATATTGCAAAATGCTTTTCAATACGTTCTTTGACCGCTTTTCCGATATTGTTTTTATATGCACGGTACGCTTCTTTTTCTTTAGCGAGCTCGCGCCAGAAAGGATATTCTTTTGTAGATTGATCGATCAAAACAGTCATGACTGTGCGTCCATTTCTAGTAAATGTTTTGTCATAACTATAATTTCTAACAGTGATGTGGTTAATGGAAATTCCACCAACATCAAATGGCTCAACATCAAAAGAATATGGCGTCGAAATATTGCTATCTTCTCTAACAGAGAAGCTTAATAAAACACAGCTTGGAGATACGTTAAGCTTAGGATTCTTAAAACGTTTTTCAAACGATGGCAAACGGTATTGATCTCTCAATAACTTTTTTAATGTGTAATTAACATCTAGACAAGAAACAACAGCATCTCCACGAATATTTTCCCCATCTGATAAGATAACGCCTTTGGCGGTATCTTTTTCAATAATGATACTTTCGACATTAGCATTAAGCTTTAACGTGCCGCCTAAGCTGATGAATTTATCTTTCATGCGTTCTACCATTGGTTTTGAACCACCACGTGGCACACCACCATCACCGTTTACGATAGTTGCATAAGAATATAACATTGAGAATAAATTGCCTTCACCAGGTTGACATTTATTTAATGCAAAGCGAATGACTGGTGATTTGAACTTATTAGCAAATTCTTCACATGACATTGACATTGTTCTCAAATAACTAGGCCAAACTTTTAACACATCGAAACCTAGTTTTAATTTGCGGTGAATAGGTATTAAAGAAAGAGGGAGATCTAAAGGAAGTTCGATAGTAGTAAAGTCTCTCACCATCTTGAAGAATTTATGAATCATCTTGCTATCAACTGGTGATAGTTCTTTCCATTCTTTTTCAGCGCGATAAGTATCCGCCCACAAAGTGACTTTTTGACCTTGGTATTCATAGCTGCCCCAGCTAGGAAGATATAAAAGGTCATCTTGGCTCTTAAAAACATCAAGATTTTTCCACATCTCGTTGAGATATGTGCCTTCTTTTGTACCTGTTAACCAATGCACGCAACCATCGATATAATAGCCATTACGATACCAGCCTGTGCACATTCCACCAACGCTAGGATTCTTTTCTAATAAGACCGCGTGAAAACCATGTTGCTCAGCATAAATACCTGCTGATAAACCTGCAACACCTGCTCCAATAATGACGATAACTTTTTTCTGCATACTAGCAATATATACGTTATGTACTGAATAAGCACTCTACTAATTTATTTTTGTTCTCTACTGAATGAGTCTCAAATTATTTTTGAGCTTTTCTTTTTATAAAAAGAATTAAGACAATAATCTCATGAGCAACAAGTGGCAACAAGGAGAGAAGCACTACCATGATCCACATCCAAGGTGCAAGAGAAGAACACTTGAAGAAACTATTAACTCCAGGAAGTAAAACTACTAATAACTGCAAGGAAACGCCTAAAGCAAAGGCAATCCACAATAATCTATTATGAGTTTTGAAGTTATGAATAAATGACTTTTTCATGGATGTCATTCCTAACATATGAACAAGCTCACTAAATGACAAGACACAGAATGCTGCCGTTTGTGCTTGTCCGGCTAAACCGCCTTCTAAACGTAAAGCAATTTCGTTAACATCAAATGTGATATTGCCATCACCGACGATTGGAATAATGAGGAATGCTAATAAAGTAGCGAGAGTAATCAATAAACCAAAACCAAAGGTAATCCAATAGCCACCATGAGAGAAAAGCGATTCTTTGCTATCACGTGGCTGATCATTCATAATTGAATCTTCTTTTGGATCGGCACCCAAAGCAATCGCAGGCAAAGAGTCTGTCACAAGGTTAACCCAAAGAATATGAATTGCTAATAAAGGCGTTCCTAAATTAGTTACGGCAAATAATGATAAGACAATGACAATAAACATTGTTAAGACTTCCGCGATATTACTGCTTAATAAGAACAAGACAGTTTTCTTAATGTTGGCATAAATGCCACGGCCTTCTTCAACTGCCTTTTCAATAGAAGCGAAATTATCATCAGTTAAAACCATATCCGCTGCACCTTTAGCGACATCGGTGCCAGTAATACCCATAGCAATGCCAATATCTGCTGCTTTTAAGGATGGAGCATCGTTTACACCATCGCCAGTCATCGCGGCAATCAAATCATTAGCCTTGATAGCTTTGACGATTGACACTTTATTTTCTGGAGAAACACGGGCAAAAACACGCACTGTCTTAACCGCTTCTTTTAGTTCTTCGAATGATAATTTATCAATTTCTTCGCCACTCATTGCTTGAGAAGCATCACTAGCAATGCCTAGTTCTTTAGCAATTGCTAAAGCCGTTGTCTTGTGGTCGCCAGTAATCATAATTGTGGTAATACCGGCTTGTTTAAAGATGCTAACAGCATTCTTACATTCTGGTCTTGGTGGATCAATCATGCCTACTAAACCAAGGAAAATTAAATCACTTTCTTCTAAAGTTTCACTTTCCTTATACGCTAAAGCTAAAACACGAAGAGCATCTTTTGCCATGCTATCGGAAGCTGTCATCAATTCTTTTTTATCTTCTTCGGTAATAGCTCTCACTTGACCATTTATTTCAATACGAGTTGCCACTTTGAGAATACTGTCAATTGCACCTTTAGTATAAACGATTGATTTACCTTGATATTCATGGCGTGTAGACATCATCTTTCTCACGGAATCAAATGGATATTCCTCTACACGTGGTGCCTCTTTTTCCAAATCGCCCTTTCTTTGATGATGGAAATTGGCAAACTCCACTAAAGCGATTTCGGTTGGATCACCAAAAATACCATTATCGGTTTCAGCGTTTGAACAAAGCGATAAGCCTTTTGATAATGGGTAAAGCGTTTCATTATCCAAGGAGTCTTTATCATAGAAAGTCTTATTCAAATAAGCTTTCAAAACTGTCATTTTATTTTGCGTTAATGTGCCAGTTTTATCAGAGCACACCACTGATACAGCACCTAATGTTTCAACAGATGGAAGCTTTCTAACGATTGTGTTGGCTTTAACCATTCTTTGCACGCCTAATGCTAAAACAATAGTCACAACCGCTGGAAGACCTTCAGGAACAGCAGCGACCGCTAAAGATATAGCAAACATAAAATTATCGATAATAGTATTCGCAATCATTGATTGTTCGATTTGTTTCAAGATAAAGGCATCAATCATTTGGATACCAAAAATAACTAAAACAATAACGATTGTTAAAATGCCCAAAAACTTTGAGAGCTCTGCTAACTTCTTTTGTAAAGGAGTTTGTTCGTCATCGTTTTCCGATAACATGCCAGCGATTTTGCCAGTTTCAGTATCTTCGCCAGTTTTAACAACGATACCTTCACCACGTCCATACACAATAGGTGTGGACATGTAGGCTAAGTTAACTGTATCGCCAATTGGGACTTTATCAGAAAAAACAATACTTGCATCTTTTTCAACAGGTAATGACTCACCAGTCAAAGAAGATTCATCGGTTTTTAAATTGATTGATGAAATCAATCTTAAGTCAGCAGGAATAGTTCTTCCTTCTTCCAAAATAACAATATCACCTGGAACAAGTTCTTCTGCTTTCAAATCAACAAGTTGCCCATCTCTGCGCGCCACGCAGGTGAGAGAGGACATTTTCTTTAAAGCCTCTAGTGACTTTTCAGCGTTGTTTTCTTGGACAGTTCCGATAATAGCGTTGAGAATGACAACCGCTAAAATGATGGCTGGGTCACTGATAATTTCCATCATAGTAGGCTTTTCTGCTACTGACGGAGAAACGAGTTGATAAATCGAAATAGCGATGCTCAAAAGAGCAGCCGCTAAAAGGATAAAAATCATCGGGTCATTAAACTGACTTAAAAACACTAAAAAAAGCGGGGTTTTCTTTTTCTCTGGCAATTTGTTTGGCCCATATTTAATGAGTCTCTTACCAGCTTCATCGCTAGTTAGGCCTTGTTCAACATTACTATCAAGCTCTTGCAAGACTTCTTTTACACTTTTTGTTGCGAACATAGCATATCCTCCAAAAAGATCTGAGCGTCTTGTTCATTCACTGGTTAGTCCCGGGTTTACACCGTGTTGACGAGATACTAACTTCACTACTCCCGCTAAAACTACATTGTTAGGTCTTATTGAAATGAAATTCAACCATTCATCTCAACATGACTGTAATTATTATAGCCATATAAATAATTAGATGTCATTATTTTGTTTGACTATCTTTTCGAAAAAACATATTTGAAGAAATGTTTATATGTTTCTCCTGGACGAAGTATTTTTCTGTTAGCGAAATCATCTTGAGTTTCAATGGTGAGACTCTTTCTAGTCCCCTTGTCTAACTCATAGCAATCAACTAATTCGTCATAGTTATCAGAATAGATTTGTAAGCATTCATAATCGGTATAGATATCCATTTGATAATACTTACTTCTATAAGTTGCTTGGATAATATTTGGATTAACTTCATCTAGATATAAATTGTGATCATACCCTTTGGCCATGCCTTTGTTAATTAAAGGATTATCCATGTCTTCTAGTAAGTTTTTGAAATTTCTGAAATCTAATTCTTTGAAAACTTTTTCTCTTCCAATCGGCAATAAATCCTCATCTTTACATAGTAAATAATTAGAAGCATTGACTTTTAATTCGCAGCCTTCAAAGTTTTTTACACCCATTGTAAAGAAGGAATGGTTGGTGAGATTACAAATAGTTGGTTTATCAGTGATTGCTTCATAATCACAGCGAATTGCGGATTCGTTTTCGTAAAATGTATAAATAATTTTTATCTTAAGATTTCCAGGGAATCCACTTTCTAAATGCTTAGATAAATATTCATAAATGACTTTAATTTGGTTTTCTTTTTGTTCCACTTTGCAATCAAAAACTTGATATGAAAGACCATTTTTGCCACCGTGAAGTGTGTTTTTGCCTTCATTGAATTCTAGTTTATAGGTATTACCATCGATGGTGATTGAATCACCAGGAATTCTATTTCCACTTCTACCAACAGTTTTGCCATAATATAAAGCTTTGTTGTGGAAATCCTCTTCATGGACAAGAGTTTGAGTCATATGCTTTCCATCTAATTCAACGCCATAAATTGAAGCGCCTAAATCACATAATGTTGCGATGAAATCGCCAACGATTACCTTAGTAAAATTAATACCTGCTTTATTATATTGTTGAAATTCCATATGAAATCTCCTTTGTTTAATCACACATATTTTATCATAATTTTTATGAAAAAATCTCAATAAAAAAACAGGTCTAGTTTATCGCTAAACCTGTAATTTTCACGTGGTGCCCGAGGCCGGAATCGAACCGGCACGGTATCGCTACCGCTGGATTTTGAGTCCAGTGCGTCTACCAGTTTCACCACTCGGGCAGCGTGATTATTATATACTAGTAGTTTAATAAAGCCAATAATTCAAAATCGGATTAATTTATTTTGCGGTATAAACGTTTTCACCTTCAAAATATGTATTCAAAATTTTAGCATTATGAATGGTTCTAAGTTGTGCACCTTCGTAATTTAAAATATTTGTATCTAAGACAACGAAGTCTGCATACTTACCAACTTTGATTGAGCCTCTTTCGCTTTCAAGGCCTAATTGCCACGCACCATTGATAGTTAACGCTTTTAATGCTTCTTTCACACTTAAAAGTTCATCAACCGCGAACGGTTCTGCTATACCATCTGGGGCCTGACCAGTAGTTGAAATCTCAAGGACGTTTAAGATGTTTCCTTCTACTTCCATAGCCGCTGGAGCATCGGTGGAGGAAGAAACAATAACGCCTTTATCAACCAACGATTTCATTGGGTAGCCAGAATAATAGTAATCTCTACCGATGTTTTCAATGACTTTATCCTTCACATACTTTTCTTCTGGAATATCATCACTATAGTCATAATGCCAGATTAAGTTTGAGGCGATAGAAATATTGTTTTCTGCGCATCGCTGAACATCATCATCTTTAATATTTCTAACATGACCTAAACTATTTCTAAATTGTTTTTGATTAATAGTATTTGATTTTACATAAGAATCAATCATGGCAGTACATGCAGCATCTCCATAAGCATGGGTGTGAATTGTTAAACCATTTTTATTTGCATAGCTAACAATAGCGTCTAACTCTTCAAGCTCCCAAATAATGTTGCCATGCTCTTTGCCGGGTTCGTATTTTGCATAAGAATGAGAAATCCAGCCTGTTCCACTTTCGACAACACCATCTGCAAATAATTTGATATAACTCGGATTGCAATGCTTGCTTGAATATTTATTTGTTATATTTACAACTTCATCAACTTTGTTTTTATAGATTTCTGCATCAAAACTTTTAATGTTATAGCATTCCGCAACATTAATTTTTAATGCGTTTTCATCATCCATTTTCTTAAGGGCTTCATAGAGTCCAGTTGGATCGTACATATTCGTGAAAGCGTCAACAGCATTGGTATAACCATATCTTAATAACTCATTTTGAGCATAGTTACATGCATTTCTATATTGAGCATCATTTAATGGTCTTGATATAGCTTTATCAGTTAAATAGAAAACTGCCTGGTCTCCTACATAACCACTGGGAGTGCCATCATCTAATAAATCAACAGCACCTCCTCTAACTAGGGGATTTTCTTTGGAAACTCCAGCTTTCGCGAGTGCAGTTCTGTTGCAAACTGCAGCATGACCAGCATTATCAATTAAAACAACTGGAATACCAGGTGCTATGTTTTCAATTTCATCGGCAAAGTTATAGTTATTCGCTCTTTTTTCCATTAAAGATACCGTATTCCAACCAAAAGAAATAAATTGCGTAATATGATTGTTTTTATATTCATTTTCTAGAGTAACAAGTACTTCATCATAGGACTGATTGCATCCTATTAGTTGGCTACTAAGACCAGTACCATCAAAATAATGAGCATGTCCTTCAGTACATCCAGGAATGATCAAACCTTCGTTATTTTTATCGATAATCTCGGTTTTTCCTTCTTCAATATATCTTTGAGCGCCTTCTTTGGTGCCGACATAAATATATTTTCCATCTTTAACTGCAAAAGCTTCTGCTACACCACCATTTTCATCTTCGGCAGTATAAATATTATTAAAAACAACTAAATCTGCTTTTGTTTCTTTGCCACACGAAGACAATGTACCAATTGCTAGGCACGCTAGAGGTGTAAATAATGCAGTTTTAATAACTTTTCTTTTAGTCATCGGAATTTTCCTCCAAGTTTTCTTTTCCACTATTTCTTAATTTACGTGAAATTATCTTTAATACCATTGAAAACAATTAAGCCAATAAAACCAGCTAAGATAAGTTAATATTGTTCAAGTTCAAGCTCCGGACAATATCCATCAACAAGGACAGTAGCATTGGCAATTATTATCCATTGAATACAATATACCACTAGAGTGTTTTTAGAAGGGTCTTACGGTACAACTGGATTTTGTAAATTGGAGCGCTTGACGCGATTCGAACGCGTGACCACAACCTTCGGAGGGTTGTACTCTTTCCAGACTGAGCTACAAGCGCAAAAATATTATATAACAATATTTACCGCTTGGGCCAAACAAAGGTTGAATTCAAATTATATTCACCGTTATCAATTAAAACATCCTGTCCAGATGCTGATTTGTTAACAATAGTAAGGAAATATATCCAGTCACATACTTCTTCTAATGTCGCCCATTTCTTTAATGGCGTGGCTGCCATAATCTCATTCCAACATTTTTCATTTTCCAAAACAGGAGCGTTTGAATCAGTTAAGACGCCTCCTAATGAAATAGAATTAACAGTTGCTCCTAACGATGATAAGCGGACAGCGACATTTTTCATATAGCCAATTAAGCCAGCTTTGCTAGCGACATATTCTGGAAATTCAAAGCCACTATGAGCGGAAGCTGAAGCATTGAATAGAACAGACTTTATTTCTGGCTGAAATGCATATTTTTCAGTCACGTTAATAGCGCCAACTAAATTATTCTCGATATCGTGATCGTTTTGTTTGCCGGCGTTATTAATAATGATATTGATTCCTTCTAATGAAGGGAGGGTTTTCTTTTTGCTTACATCACAAAGATAATGAGTATAACAAGGATGGTTGATTTGAGAAGGTAAAAGATCCAAGCCAATGACAGTATGGCCCTCTTTTAAAAATCTTTCACATGTAGCTTTGCCGATTCCTTTCGCGGAACCTGTGACTAAAACAACCATTATTCTTCCCTCCTTAAATATGCAAAATATTGTTCACCCACATTGTTTTTCTTCCAATTTTTGCAAATTAGATAACCTATTGGGGAAAATATTATTTCCATTATTAATTCTAATAAAGCGCCTAATAGAGAGCAAGTCACGCATTGCACAAATGTCCAATGGAAACCATCCCAGAAAATAGGAGCAAATACAATGAATGTTAAAACTGCGAATATTAGATTATCGATGAATTGAGCAATAAACGTTGAAACATAGCTTCTTGTAAAGAATGCTAATTTGCCATCAGGATTCTTTTTAAACAATTTCCCAAGTGCATAATTTATGCCATTGTTGAGCAATGCTGAGCTCATAAACGCTACTGTACTACTTAAAAGAATGAACCACGTGCCCCCAATTATCGTATTAAAAGCACTATATTCATCAGCATTACTAGGTATAATACTAGCAATGAAAAATATGAGGCAAACTAATAAATTCACAAGCACAGCGAAAAAGGACATGCGATTAGATGCTTTAGGCCCAAAATGCTTCACCACCACATCCATAGATAAGAAAGATAACCACGAAATAAGAAAGCCACCATCAAGAGCGAGATAATCAGTTTGTACCAATGTCTTGTTCGCTAAGATGTTCATAGCGATGATTGATATAACAAAAAGAGCGACCACGGGAGCGGGAATGGATCGCAACAGTATTTTAGAAAGCTCATATTCATCATGTAGCCATTTCCCAAAGCTACGATGAGCTGTTTTATTAGTATTCATGTTGTTCTCCTTGGTTTTGTTTTATTAAGCGAAGGATTTAGAGGCCGAACTTCGCTGAGCCGTGCTCGTAGTTATTATATTAGTATTTAACCATAAATAAAAGACCCTTCTCTCTAGCAAAGAAGGGTCAAAGCGGAAATACATCCGCGGGTTAGTAATCTAATAGATCGTTATCGATGATTACTTGAGCATAGGCTTCGCCTAAAACGTAAGCATCTGGAGTGTTATAGTGATAAGTATTATAACCACCTTTAGCATCATCACCGATTTCAAGGGCTAAACCTTCTGGTAGGCCTAATGTATTGCCTGCGTGTAAGGAATTGATACAGAAGTTGAGATCATCTTCTGATTCTTCAGCGATTCTTTGTTTGGCTTTGTTTGTCTCATCACCATAACTTAATTTGCTTGTGCCTAAGCCATCATAGATATAACAATCAATGAACGCCATTTGATCAGTATCTTGATCAGGAGCATAGTCTGCAAATTCTTCTTTGAAGTCTGCGATGAGTTGTCTCATGCTTGTTTCATAATCTGGTTTACCACCACCGGATTCACCTTGGTGCCATAAGAAGCCTTTGATAACTGGGGTCTTGCCAGTTGCTTCAATCGCTTCTAAACAGTTATGAGTATAGGTCTTTAATAAATAGAATAATGATTCTTTTGGATCATCATTACGGCTGCTCCAGTCTGGATCGCTGGCGGAATAATTACCATTAGTGAAGCCTGAACCAGAGAACGCACATTTAACTAAATAGATTGGGTTTTCTTCAGTAGCATATTCCTTAATAGTATTCGCTAAACCTAATTCAGGACCGAAGAAATAGCCTTCTCTATCACCAACACCCATGCCAACTTTGGTTGGTTGGAAGTTTGGAGTTAATCTTGCTTCTGGAGTGCTCTTATCAGGGCTAGCGGTATGGGCTTGTGTCCATGTACTCGGATGATAGAAACCATAATAACTTGTATAAACGTTTGGAATGCCTTCATTCACATCGGTGAAATCTAATTCTCTTTCTTGGAAATAGTTTTCTAATAATGGGGTATTGCTAGTAGGATGTTTCCAATATGTGGAACCTTCCATATTAGATTGGCCACTTAATACAAAAACATCAACAGTATCATCTTCATAATAATAGGAACTACTATTGTTGCCACCACAAGCGGCTAAGCCAACGCTCATAAAAGCGACACACAAAACACCTAATTTGGATAATTTCATAATATTCACCTCTATTTTGTATATTCACTTTATAACATTCTACTTATTTATGAAAGATTATTTTGCATATTTGCAAAAGAAAGGAGCGTTTTCACGCCCCTATCATTTCTATTTGTGATTATTATCGAGTATCTCTTTTTTCTCTTGATCAAATTCTTGTTGATTAATAATTCCATCATCAAGAAGTTGTTTCAATTTTCTAAGTTCTTCAATATAATCATCAGATTTTGTTTGACGATTGTTTGATTGAGTGTTAACTGGATTGCCAGCAATATTTTTTGCGACATTTTCAAGAGCATCAGCTTTTCTGTTTTCAGCGCTGATTTTGCTCATTTCAATATCAGTTTGAACATCAACAAGATTCTTTCTAGAAGTAATAAGACTATTCATCACATCCATTACTTCTTTATAGTTTTTAAGATTAGACATTCTTAAAACACCAAAACCACTGCTGGTTGGAATACCGTTTACATATGTCGTAGCGGCAAAAGCAGGACCATGTCCTGGAGTGAATTGTACTGCAAGAGTATGTCTGCCTAAGCTAGAAACCATTTCCACGTTATCAACTTCATCTAAGCGATATGAGAAATTTTTTCTCGCAATAAGAACGTGATACACACCATAAATTCTTTTATTTGTTACGACTAATTGGCTCTTTTTGATAGCGATAAGCTTTAATGTTTGGGCAACAACAAAGATAAATAAGAGTATGCCAAACATAATAACAAATGGTAAGGCAACCTCCCATCCTGAAGCAGGTTCGCCATTCACTTCTCCAGTCATGCTAGGAGCGGCAATAATGAAGAAAATAAGTGGAGTACCAAAAAATAAGACCCCTAACACCCAAATAAGAATTGCTCCTGGAGATAATTTAAAAGTACCTTCAACAAGAATCTCTTCTTCTTCAAAATTTTTTCTTATATCATTCATCGAGACATCCTCCTTTTGGAAAATCTAAATTCGTTCATCATAATTATATATAATTAGTTGATTTTTGAAAAGCATCCCTTCGATCAAAGGATGCTTATTTTTGTAAAAAAGATAGATTAATTGAAATTAAAATGATTTTATAACAATTTATCTTTTTCTGTGATTTTTCTTATGACTTTGCAAGGATTGCCAAACGCTAGGGAGCTAGGAGGAATGTCTTTGGTGACCACACTACCCGCACCGATGACTGAACCTTCGCCAATTGTCACTCCAGGAAGAACAACAACATTTGCCGCAATCCAAACATTATCTTCGATTACTATTGGTTTAGCGGAGGCTTTGAGTGACTTAAAACCGTATTTGCTACCATTTTCATATAGTTGTCGATCATCTTCATGCAAAGGATGAGTTGCTGTGATCAAAGACACATTTGGTCCAACCATGACGTTTTTGCCAATGGTCACTTTTCCAGAATCTAAAATTGTTAAATTGAAATTGAGAAAAGTGTCATCTCCAATTGTGGTGTTAATGCCATATTCAATATGAATAGGATCAGTAAGGCCGACATTGTGCCCACGATTAGGCACTAATTCTTTCAATATGTTTTCTTGTTCGTTAGCATCTTCGGACTTATTGAATCTTTGACACAATAAATGCGCTTTGATTGACAAATCGCATAGTTCATCATCGCAAGGATCAAAAATAAGGCCGCTAAGCATTTTTTCTTTTTCTGTCATAGCATTAACGGTTAAGAATTAAGTTCTTTTCCTTTTCAAATTCTTCATCATTCAAAACGCCATCTTTATGAAGCTGGCTAAGTTTTGATAATTTATTTAGTTGTTCATCTGTTAAAGCTTCTTGCTTTTCATTATGAGATGACAAATCGATAACATTCCATTGTTTTCTTCCTTGTTCGACAAAATCGATAAAGGTGTTCATTTTATACAAGTAAAATTCATATGATTTCTCATTAGTTTGAATCACCACTGTGGATTTAATGCCTTTATATCCTTTAACGCTGATAATATCACGATAATAAATTATTAGTTCGTGTCTTTTATCACCATAGTTTCTTGGTAAAAATTCAAGGTATTCTTTTTCAAAATGGACACTGCCATCAGCATATTTCATGTCGCATATCATTTTTTGATCTATTTTTTCCATATATTCCCTCACAGTCCGTAAGGATCCAAATTAAGATTCATGAGCGAAGCGCCGCCGTCCACGTTCAGCGTATTGCCGGTGATGCTGGCCGCCGCGGGAGACGAAAGAAATTCCGCAATGTC